>NZ_JBSFTC010000197.1:0-21590 GCF_053590415.1 Nonomuraea sp. NPDC003201 | reverse complement strand
CGCCGCGCCTGCGCCTGACGCCGCGCCTGCGCCTGCCGCGCCCGCGTCCGACTTTCCGCCTGCGCCTGAGGGGGCGTCCACGCCTCACACGGCGTCGCCCGCTGCCTCCAATATCGCGTCGCCCGCCGCCGCTCGCCCCGCGTCGCCGTCCGGGCCCGCCGCTGAGCCCGACGCTGAGCCCACCGCTGAGCCCGTGTCCAAGGGGCCGGCTGCGTCCGAGACGGTGAGTCCGGGAAGCCGGGAGCCGGGGCGGGTGCTGTGGGCCCGCGTCGTGGCGGGTGTGGTCGGCGGAGCGGCGTTGTACACCGCGTTCCCGTCGCTCAACTGGTGGCCCGCCGCCCCGATCGGCGTCGGGCTGATCGTCGCGTCCCTCTACGGCACCCGGCCCAGGAGGGCCGCCTGGCTCGGCTACCTGATCGCCCTGGTGTTCCTGCTGCCCACCCTCGCCTGGGTGCGGCCCATCGGCGACGACGTCTGGCTGATGCTGGTCGCCACCGAGAGCGTGTTCTACGCCGTCATGGCCGCCCTGGCCGCGCTGGTGTTCAGGCTGCGCGCGTGGCCGCTGTGGTTCGGCGGGCTTTGGGTGGCCATGGAGTGGGTCCGCAGCCAGGTGCCCATCGGCGGGTTCCCGTGGGCGCGGCTGGCGTTCAGTCAGAGCGAGTCGCTGTTCACGCAGTACGCCGCGCTGGGCGGCGCGCCCCTGGTGTCGTTCGCCGTGGCCTTGTGCGGCGCCCTGCTGGCCTACGCCGTCCTGGTCCGGCCCAAGGTCGAGGGCGGGTGGCGCAGGGCCGTGCCGGCGATCCTGGCGCTGGCCGTGCCGGTGCTGACACTGGCGCTCCCCAGGCCGGGCGACGAGGGGCGGACGGTCAACGTCGGCATCGTCCAGGGGAACGTCCCGGGCAGGGGCATGGGCTTCCTGGGAGACGAACCCGCCGTTGTCCTGAAAAATCATGCCAATGAGACGAAACGCCTGGCCCAGGCCGTACGCGAAGGGAAACTCCCCAAACCCGACGCGGTCGTCCTCCCCGAGAACTCCACCGACATCGACCCCTACCGGGACCCGTACGCCCGCGAGATCATCCAGGACTCCGTCCGCGACGTCGGTGTCCCGACGCTGATCGGAGCCGTGGTCGCGATCGGCGAGGAGTCCCGCGCCACTCGCAGCCTCGTCTGGGACCCGGTGACCGGCCCCGGCGCCTATTACGACAAGCAGCATCTGGTCCCGTTCGGGGAGTACACACCGTTCAAGGACCTCGTCCTGGCCCTGTGGGAGCGGGCGAGCCTGGTCGGACGGCAGTCGATCCCGGGGGACAAGCCGGGCGACCTGAAGCTGGGCCCGATCACGATCGGCGCGGTCAACTGCTACGAGGTGGCCTACGACGACACCGTGCGCGGCACCGTGCGCGCCGGAGGCACGGTCCTGGCGATGCAGGCCAACAACGCCTCGTACGCGCTGTCGAATCTGCCGACGCAACAGCTGGCCATGTACAAGCTGCGCGCCGTCGAGCACAACCGGGCGGTCGTGGCCGCCGCCACCACGGGGATCTCCGCCTACATCCGACCTGACGGTAAGGTCTCCTGGCAGACCCGCGAACTGATCGCGGACATGAACGTGGTCAAGGTGCCCGTACGCACCCAGGAAACGATCGCCACCACGGTGGGCGCGGTTCCCGAGTGGGCATTGATGGTGATGGGAGCGGCGGCGGCAGGAGTCGCCGCGTGGCGGGGCAGGCGGCGAGGCGATCGGATGAGGAACGACTGATGATGGAGACTCTCGGCCGGGTGCTCGTCGTCGTACCGACCTACAACGAGCGCGACAACCTGCCCATGATCGTGGAGCGGATCCGGACGGCGCTGCCGGAGGTCCACGTGCTCGTGGCCGACGACAACAGCCCAGACGGCACCGGCGAGGTGGCAGACGGGCTGGCCGACGGCGACGACCACGTCCACGTCCTGCACCGGGAGACCAAGCAGGGCCTCGGCGCGGCGTACATCGCCGGGTTCCGCTGGGGGCTGCGGGAGGGCTACGACGTCCTGGTCGAGATGGACGCCGACGGCTCCCACCAGCCCGAGGAGCTGCCGAAGCTGCTCGAGGCGCTGGCCGACGGCGCCGACCTGGCGATCGGGTCGCGTTACGTGCCCGGCGGCAAGGTCGTCAACTGGCCGCACCGGCGCGAGCTGCTGTCCAAGGGCGCCAACCTCTACACCCGCGTGATGCTCGGCCTGCCCGTGCGCGACGCGACCGCCGGGTTCCGCGCCTACCGCGCCGCCACCCTGGAGAAGGTGGGCCTGTCCGGCGTGGAGTCGCAGGGCTACTGCTTCCAGGTCGACCTCACGCTGCGCACGTCCAGGAACGGGCTACGGGTGGTGGAGGTGCCCATCACGTTCGTGGAGCGGACGGTGGGCAAGAGCAAGATGAGCGGCAAGGTCATGTCCGAGGCGCTGTGGCGCATCGGCCTGTGGGGCGTCACGGGCCTGCCCAAGCGGCTGCGCGGCGGCCCTCACTAGCGGAGCGGCGGCCCTCACTAGCGGAAACGCGGGCCGAGCAGCTGCTCGCGCAGCGCGTTGAGCTGGTGGGAGTGCTCGACGGATCGCGGCTCGTCGAGCGAGTCGAGCGCCAGCAGCAGCGCGTCGGCCACGAGGATGCCGGCCAGGGGCTCGCCGGTGATGCCGGTGGGGGTGTGCGGCGCGGCCAGCACCGCGTCCACGCGCTCGGCGAACTCGCCGCCGAGCTCGTCGGAGATCAGCACGATGCCCGCGCCCACCGCGTGGGCCCGCTCGATCAGCACGGTGATCTCCTTGAGCCGCCGGCCGGGCTGGAAGATGACGAGCACCTCGTCGTGGGCCAGCGACAGCAGGTCGTCGGCGAGCGCGAAGCCGGTGGCCGAGGTGGCGCGGGCGCGGTGGCCCCGGCGGCCCAGCTTGAGCGCCAGGTGGCGGGCCGCCGGGTCGGACGCGCCGGCGCCGTAGACGAGCACTCCTGGCGCGTTGACCAGCAGCTCCACGGCCTTCTTGTACGCCTCGGGGTCGAGCAGGCGGCGGCAGTGGTCGATCCGTTCGCGGGCCTCGTCGAAGACCCGCTCCCAGATGGCCGACAGGTCCTGGCCCACGTGGCCGATGCGCCGCTTGAGCCGGACGTCGGGCGCCACGGACGAGGTGAACTCGGCCGCCAGCGCCCGCTTGAGCCCGGGCAGGCCGCCGAAGCCCAGCCGCTGCATGGTGCGCACCACGGTGGCGTTGCTGGTGCCGGTCGCGCTGCCCAGCTCCTGGGCGCTGGCGAAGAGGATCTGCTCGGGCGAGGCCGAGATCAAATAGTGGCACACGGCCCGCTCAGCCGGTGACAGCTCATCCCACAGCTGCCTGACCATGGCCCTGAGCTGCTCGATTGGGCTGTGTGTATTTTCCATTACGACTCTTGACTCCCGTGTAGCGCTCATTACTCTGTCTTTGGAAACGACCGCTACAGACTTGCCGTCCCTTGAAATGAACGTTACAGGACGCCGGCCGGTCCAAGGAGCACCATTGAGCCTCACATCCCTGCCCCTCGTCGAGATCTCCGGCGCTCCACGCGAGCGCGGGCGCCAGTACGGCGAGCAGGCCCGCGACCGCGTGCACCGCGCGCTGGCCTACTACGCCGAGGCGTTCGCGCACTCCAGCGGCCTGTCGTGGGAGCAGGTCGGCGCGCGTGCGGCGCGCTGGGTCGAGCCCAGCAAGGAGTTCGCGCCGGAGCTGGTCGAGGAGATGGAGGGCATCGCCGAGGGCGCCGGCGTCGGCTTCCTCGACATCCTGGCGCTCAACGCCCGCGGCGAGATCATCTACGACACCACGTTCGGCTCCATGGGGCCCGACGGGTGCACGTCGTTCGCGCTGATGCCGCAGGCCTCCGGCGACGGCCACGTCTACGCGGGCCAGAACTGGGACTGGCGCGACGGCGTCTCCGACACGGTGATGGTGCTGAGGGTGGTGCAGCCCGGCCGGCCGACGGTCATCATGCACGTGGAGGCGGGGCAGGTCGGGCGGCAGGGGGCCAACTCGGCGGGCATCGCGCTCAACGCCAACGGGCTCGGCGGGCGCTTCGACGACTCGGTGGGCGTGCCGCAGACGCTGATCAGGCGCAAGGTGCTCGACAGCGGCAACCTCAACTCCGCGCTGGAGGCGCTGACCAAGTCGCGGGCCCACATCGCCAGCAACGCGCTGGTCACCCATCGCGACGGGTTCGCCATCGATCTGGAGACTACCCCGGGCGCGATCGGCTGGATGTACCCGACCGACGGGCTGCTCGTGCACGGCAACCACTACCAGGCGTTCGTGCCGCCACAGCTGGCCGCGACCTACCGGCCCGGCTCGGCCGACTCGCTGTTCCGGGTGCCCAGGGCCGAGGGCGGGCTGCGTACCGTGGCCGAGGCGTCCGGCACCGACGAGGCCCGCAAGCGGATCAGGCTCGCCATGTCCGACCACCTGGGCTACCCCGAGTCCCTCTGCACCCACCCCGACGAGACCCAGCCCGCCGTCAAACGGTGGGCGACCCTGCTGTCGAGCTGCGTCGACCTCACCACGGGCGACTACCTGATCGCGGCCGGCACGCCCTGCGACCACGAGTACGAGCGCGTGCCCTGGAACCTCTACGACGGACCGCATGGAGAAGTGACCCCGTGAAGAAGACCCTCGCCCTGCTCGGGCTCGCCGCTCTCACCGCGGCCTGCGGCGGCCCCGCGGCCACCACCAAGGCGCCCGACCCGGCCACGCTCACGCTGGTCGACCGCACGCCGAAGGCGGCAGGCCCGCTCGACAACGCCGTCTGGCTGCTCGGCCAGGAGCCCGGCACCCTCGACCTCGACCTCGACGGCGGCACCGACAACCGCACGGTCATGGCCAACGTCTGCGAGCGCCTCATGCAGACCCAGCCCGACATGACGGTCAAGCCGTGGCTGGCCGAGAAGGCCGAGCAACCCGACCCCAAGACCATGGTCCTCACGCTGCGCCAGGACGCCACGTTCCACGACGGCTCGCCGGTCACCGCCGACGACGTCGTGTGGAGCCTCAAGCGGCACTCGGGTGAGGGCAAGGACGAGTCCGACGAGTTCGAGGACGTGCAGTCGGTCACCAAGACCGGCGATCACGAGGTCTCGATCGCGTTCAAGCGGCCCAACGCGCTGTTCGTGCAGGCCCTCGCGGGCGGCGCGGGCATCGTCCTGAACCAGAAGGTCGTGGACGAGCTCGGCAAGGACTTCGGCACACCCGGGCACGAAGACGCCTGCAGCGGGCCCTACCGGCTCAAGGAGTGGAAGTCCGGCAGCCAGCTGACGATCGAGCGCTATGACGCGTACTGGAACAAGGACGTCAAGCCGCTCACCAAGAGCGTCACCTTCCAGTGGGCCGACGACACGGCGCTGGTCAACAGCCTGGTCACGGGGGCGGCGCAGGGGGCGTACCTGTCGGACACCGGGCCCGCGGTGGCGCTGCAGAGCAACCAGGCGGTGAGCGTGGCCTACGGAGCGACCACGCGCGTGTTCGTGCTGCTGCCGACCGACCGCGGCGTGATGAAGGACGCGCGGATCCGGCGGGCGCTGTCGCTGGCGGTCGACCGGGCGGGCATCGCCAAGTCCGGGTTCGCGGGGCTGGCCAGGCCGTGGAAGGTGCCGGTCGGGGCGGGGGCGTGGTCCTACGAGAAGGAGGCGTTCCAGGCGGCCTACGACCAGCTCCAGGGGTCGCCGGAGACGCCGCGGCTGGAGGAGGCCAAGAAGCTCGTGCAGGAGGCCGGGTCGCCGAAGGAGCCGATCATCGTGGCGACCAACGGCGAGCAGGCCCGTACGGTGATCGCCAACGCGGTGGTCGACGCGGCGAAGAAGATCGGGCTGACCGCGCAGATCAAGACCGTCCCCGCCTCGGAGTTCGGCAGCTTCTACACCGACAAGTCGCTGCGCGCGCAGGTGGACCTGGTGCCCGACGACTGGTACATCACCAAGTCCGACCCGATCGGCTTCTACGACAACGGCCTGACCGGCTCGTCGAACAACTGGGTCAAGTTCAGCTCGCCCGAGTACGACGGGCTCGTCGCCAAGGCGCTGAGCGCCACCGACGACGCGGCCCGCGCCAAGGACGTCATCGAGCTGCAGCGCCGCTTCACCGCCGACATGGTGTGGATCTCGCTGGTCGAGGTGCCCAACGCGGTCGTGCTCGGCAGCAAGGTGACCGGGCCCCCGGCCTCGCAGGTGAACATGGGCTACCCGTGGGCGGCCGACCTCGGGGCCAAGGGCTGAGTCCATGGTGCGCAAGCTGGCCGGGCTGCTCGTCACGCTGCTCGCCACCTCGTTCGTGATCTTCGGGGCGTCCTACGCGGCGCCCGGCGACCCGGTCACGTTCCTGGCGGGCGGCAAGGAGAACCTCACCCCCGAATACCTCGCCGCCGTCCGGGCCGAATACCACCTGGACGACCCGTTCCTGGTGCAGTACGCACGATGGCTCGGCGACGCGGCGACCGGCGACCTCGGGCGTTCGACCCAGTACAACGACCAGGTCTTCGACCTGCTGATGGCGCGGCTGCCGAGCACGCTCGGGCTGGTGGCGTACGCCGCGGTGCTGTTCGTGGTGTTCGGGGTCGCGCTCGGGGTGCTGGCCGCGGTGCGCGGCGGGCGCACCGACTCGGCGGTGGTGGCGGGCACGACGTTCGCCACCTCGGTGCCGCCCTTCGTGGTGGCCACGGCGCTGATCTCGCTGTTCGGCGTGCAGCTCGGCTGGTTCCCCGTCATGGGCGGCCAGTCGCTGTGGCACCTGACGCTGCCCGCCGTGACGCTGGCGCTCGGCGCGCTGGCCATCATCAGCCGGGTGACCCGGCAGTCCATGGTGGAGCAGCGCGAGCTCGACCACGTGACCGTGGCCCGCGCGTCCGGGCTGTCCGAGCGGCTGATCGTGGTCAGACACGTGCTCAGGGGCGCGCTGGGGCCGATCGTGACCATGTGCGGGCTGGTCACGGCGGGCATGCTGGCGGGCACGGTGACCGTCGAGACCGCGTTCGGGCTCAACGGCGTCGGCTCGCTGCTGGTCAACGCGATCAACACGCACGACTTCCCGGTGACGCAGGCGGTGATGCTGCTCATGGTGAGCGCGTACATCCTCGTGACCACGCTCGTCGATCTCGCCCAGCCGCTGATCGACCCCAGGGTGCGGAGGCCCGCATGACCACGATGGTCGCCACACTCTCTCCGAAGGCCGCCCGGCCGCTCGGCTACCGGCTGGCCGGCGCCTTCCTGGTGCTGGTCGTGGTGGCGGCGGTGTTCGCGCCGCTGGTGGCCCCGTACGAGCCGGACGGGGTCGACTTCGCCGCCACGCTCGCGCCGATGTCGCCCGAGCACCTGCTCGGCGCCGACCAGTCGGGCCGCGACCTGTTCACCAGGGTCCTGTACGGCGCCCGCACCTCCCTGATCGGCCCCCTGGCGCTGCTGGCCATCGCCTCCGTGCTCGGCGTCGCGCTCGGCACGCTGGCCGCCTGGCACCGCGGCTGGGTGGACGCCGTCGTGTCCAGGCTGACCGACGTCATGTACGCCTTCCCCGGGCTGCTGTTCGTGGTGCTGGTCGTCGCGGTGTTCGGCAACGGGATGACCACGGCCGTGGTCGCGCTCGGGCTGGCGTACACGCCGACGATCGCCCGCTACACCAGGAGCGTGGCGCTGGGCGAGTGCGGCAAGCCGTACATCGACGCCTACCGCGTCCAGGGCATGGGCGGGTTCGCGATCTGCGTGCGGCACCTGGTGCCCAACATGGCACGCTCGATCGTGGGTTACCTGGTCGTGCTGTTCGGCGAGGGGCTGATGAGCCTGGCCACGCTGAGCTTCCTCGGGTTCGGGGCGCAGCCGCCGTCGTCCGACTGGGGGCTCATGGTCAAGGAAGGGCAACCGGCGATCGTGCAGGGCGCCTTCCTGCCGGTGCTGGTGCCGGGCGCGGCCATCGCGCTGGTGGTCGTGTCGTTCAACGTGATCGGCGTACGCCTGGCCGACCGCATGGGCGTGAGGGGGACCTGATGCTGCTCTCCGTGGAGGAGTTGACGATCGCGGCGGGCGGCCGGCGGCCGATCCTGCGCGAGGTGTCGCTGGCCGTCGGCAAGGGCGAGATCGTGGGCCTGGTCGGCGAGTCGGGGTCGGGCAAGTCCACGCTGGCCCGGGCGGTGCTGCGGCTGCTGCCCGCCGGGGCGGCGGCCTCCGGCAGGGTGCTGGTCTCGGGCGAGGACGTGCTCGCGATGGACCCGGGCCGGCTCAGGGACCTGCGGGCCTCGCAGGTGTCGATGATCTACCAGGACCCGCGCTCCTCGCTCAACCCGGTCCGCCGGGTCGGCGACTTCCTGACCGAGCGCATGGTGCACACGCTGGGCCGCCCCAAGGCCGAGGCACGCGCCCGGGCGGTGGAGCTGCTGGCCGCCGTCGGCCTGCGCGATCCCGAGCTGCGCATGCGGCAGTACCCGCACGAGTTGTCCGGCGGCATGCTGCAACGGGTGGTCGTCGCCGCGGCGCTGGCCGCCGACCCCGCGCTGCTGCTGGCCGACGAGGCGACGAGCGCGCTCGACGTCACCACCCAGGCCGAGACGCTGGCCCTGCTGCGCGAGGTCCAGGCGGAGCGGGAGCTCGGCATGCTGTTCATCACCCACGACCTGCACCTCGCGGCGTCCTTCTGCGACCGGGTGCACGTGCTGTACGCGGGCACGGTGGTCGAGTCGCGACCGGCCAAGGAGCTGTTCGAGGACCCCCGGCACCCGTACACGGCCGGGTTGCTGGCCTGCACGCCGGAGCTGGACGATCCCCGTCCCCTCCGGCCCATCCCCGGCCGCCCGCCCTCGCTGGACGACACGTTCGCCGGCTGCCCGTTCGCGCCGCGGTGCCCGCGGGCCGCGGACGCCTGCGAGGAGTGGTCGCCGCGGCCCGTGACCGTGTCCGGCGGCTCCGCCGCCTGCCGTCTGGTGGAGGCGTGATGCTCGGCGTACACGATCTGTGCAAGTCCTTCCACGGCTCGGTGGCCGCCGACCAGGTGTCCTTCGAGCTGCCGCCGGGCGGCTCGCTGGGCCTGGTCGGGGAGTCCGGGTCGGGGAAGACGACGATCGCGCGCATGCTCGTCGGCCTCGTCACGCCCGACTCCGGCACGATCACCGTGGACGGCCGGGCGCGCTCGGCCAGGGAACGCGGCCGGGCGGCGCGGCTCCGGCGGGCCCGCGAGATCCAGATGGTGTTCCAGGACCCCTACCTGTCGCTCGACCCGCGGCTCACCGCCGCCGAGTGCCTGCAGGTGGCGCTCAGGCTGCACGGCGGGGACCGCTCGCGCGTCCCCGAGCTGCTCGACCAGGTCGGGCTGGGCACCCGCGAGGGCGGGGCCCGGCCCCACCAGCTCAGCGGCGGGCAGCGGCAGCGCCTGGCCATCGCCAGGGCGCTGGCCGTGGAACCGTCGGTGCTCGTGCTCGACGAGGCCGTGGCCGCGCTGGACGTCTCCATCCAGGCGCAGATCCTCGAACTGCTCAACCGGGTGCGCGCCGAATCCGGCGTCGCGCTGCTGTTCGTCAGCCACGACCTGGCCGTCGTACGCCACCTGTGCGAGGACACGCTGGTGCTGCACCGAGGGGTGGTCGTCGAGCGGGGGCCCGTCGCGAGGGTGCTGGCGGAGCCCGAGCATCCCTACACCAGGCTGCTGCTCGACTCGGTGCCCAGGGCGCGCTGACAGCCTGGAACGCTTTGGGACCGTCGGCCGTTGTTCCTGGTGTAACGCGCTGGTGCGGAATCGAGGAAACGATGCGGCTGCTGCTCTTCCTGGCCTTCCTGGTCGTCCCCGTCCTGGAGATCTGGCTGCTCATCCAGGTGGGTTCGGTGATCGGCGGGCCCGCCACCGTGGCCCTGCTCATCGCCGACAGCCTGCTCGGCGCCTGGCTGGTACGCCGCGAGGGCCGCAGGGCCTGGCGGGCGCTCCAGGAGGCGATCGGGTCCGGCCGGATGCCCGAGCGGGAGCTCGCCGACGGCGGCCTGGTCCTGGTGGGCGGCGCGCTGCTGCTGACGCCGGGCTTCTTCACCGACGTCTTCGGGTTCCTGTGCATCCTGCCGTTCACGCGGCCGCTGATGCGCCGCCTGGGAGCCTGGTTCTTCGACCGCCGGGTCAAGCGGCTGGCCGCGAGTTCCCCGTACGCGAACCTCTTCCCGCCCCAGCAGGACGTGAAGGTGCCGGACGGCGGCCGGGTGGTGCACGGCGAGGTCATCCGCGAGGACCGCGACTGATCGTCCCGGTGTGGGTGTGCGTTCGGGATCTATCGGCTCCCGGGCGCGCAGGATCGCGCTGGGTGCGCGGGGGTAAGCGCGGGATCGCGTCGGGGTGCGCCGGTGCGCGCCGGATCGCGTCAACCACGGCCGCTTCGGGCCGAGGGACCCGTGCGGCTGACAGGCCGCCAACGCGCCCGACCGGCGCGTACGCACCCTCATCCGCGAGAACGGGCGGCCGGTCGAGACCGAACTGGGCCCACCACGATGGACCGACCACGTCCGGCGGCTCCTCGACGATCACGGCCCCAGCGCGATCGGCTTCTACACCACCGGCCAGCTGTTCCTGGGGGAGCACTACACGCTCGCTCTGATCGCGCACGGGGGCATCGGCACCAAACACCTGGGCCACATCCGCGAACACGCCGAGGCGGGCAAGGCCCAAGGCCTGGACCCCTCCCGTGAGATCTCCGTGGCGGAACGCCTGCGCGAGAAGGCCCCGGAGCGGCTCGCCCGCCGCTCCGGGCCCGGCCTGCTCCTCAGGCGGCGAAACAGGGAAAACTCCTCGCCCTGACGCAACTCCGCCATCCGCAGACACTCCGGCAACTGCGGTGGGCAAATGCCACCCTCAAGGACTCGGCCCCCAGGCCCTGCTGTCCAGACCTGACCCTGGCACCACCTTCGTGGTGTGGGCATCTTCGTGGTGCGGGCATGAAGAAACCCCCGGGCGGGTAGCCCGGGGGTTTCACCGTGAGAGGAGGTCAGGCGCTCTTACGACGCTGGGCCCGCAGAACCGCGAGCCGCTCGTTGAGCACCTCCTCAAGATCTTCGATCGACCGCCGCTCCAGGAGCATGTCCCAGTGTGTCCGCGGGGGCTTGACCTTCTTGGACTCCGGCTGCTCGCCGTCCACCCGCACCGCGGTCGCGCCGCACATGCGGCACTCCCAGGTAGCGGGGATCTCAGCCTCGGCTGCAAGCGGAACCTCGAAGCGATGGCCCTTAGGACAGGTGTAGGACACCTCCTGGCGTGGGGCCAGATCCGTGTTACGGTCGTTCTCGTAGCTGGTTGCCCCGAGCCGGGTGCCACGAAGCGCGCGCTCGCCCATGTCTAAATGCCTCCTACAGGGCCCCCTTGCGTGGGGGGTCTGTCTCCCACGGTGTCTAACGCTTGGTACCGTGATGGGATTCCCACCCGCGGGGTGATCCAATCGCGCTTGGGGCGTCGGTTCTTCACACAGTCGCCGATCGGGCCCGCGTTCCGGCCCTGACCAGGGCCCCCGCCAGCCAGAGCCCGCCAATCATGATCAGTGCGCCGTGCACGATCCGCAGCGGGTACGGGCCGAAGAACTGCGGGATGAACAGCACGAACCCCAGCGCCAGAGCCGTCCCGCTCCACTTGGGCAGCGTTCCGGACCGCCAGACGGCGATCGCCGCCATCACCGCGCCGACGGCCAGGACAACAAGCCCCACGGCGAACATGGTGATCGCGATGGGCCCGTACCTGAACTCCTCGGCCAGTTCCATCAGCGCGGGCGCCTGGTCGTGGAGGGAGCGCCGGGCGATCACGTTCAGACCGAAGTCCTCGGCGCCGTAGTACGGGAGCGTCAGTCCCGCGCCCACCCAGGTAACAGCGGCGGCACGCAGGGAGAGGCGGTCGCCGAGCACCTGGTGCAGCCCGAGCACGGCCAGGCCGAGCAGCACGAAACCGAGCATGGCGGCCGCGTGCCCGGCGACCCACGCCGTGGAGGCCATGGCCGTGGCGTCGTCGCCGGAAGGGCGGATCGCGGGATAAACGAGGAAGAGGATGCCGGCGGCGGCGAAGGCCAGAGAGGTGAGCCTGGAGGCCATCAATGCTCCTTTAAGAGGGCGTTGCTCTTTAGTGAGAGCAATGCTCTCGCTTCAGGGAGGCGCTGTCAAGAGCACTGCTCTCTCTTCGGATCAGTGAACCTCCAGAGCGGTGTGTGACGTGGCGGATCGTGGGCTCTCGTACGGCTTGACCGGGGCTTCCTGAACCCAGCGAGCGCGACCATCCTCCGGGCAGGCCGGAGCGGGGCACGGGGGCGGAGCGGGCGGGGCAAGCGACATTCCGGCCCCTCCCGCGGGCGTCCGCCATCGGTGGGCGCAGGCAAGGAAGGTTTGCCTGGGACCAGGCGGAACTGGGCGGGGTGGGTGGGACAGGCGACCTTCCCGCCCTTCCTGCGGACGCCCGGTGTCGGTGGCGTGGGCAAGGCAGGTCGGCCTGGGACGGGCAACGTGCGGCCGGGCCGGGCGGAGCTGGCAGGCGGGGTGGGACAGGTACATTCCCGCCCTCCCGCGGGTGCCCGCCATCGGAGGGGGCGGACAAGGCAGGTCGGCGTGGAACGGGTTGGCGTGGGACGAAGCCGCCCCGGGGCGGAGCGGCACAAGGCAGGCGCCCTTGTTGGGCTCTAGAGGGGACGCCTGCGGGTCAGGAGCGGGACCAGGGTCTTGTCGCCGAAGCGGGTCATCACCGCCAGCGGTTTGACGGCGGCGGCAACAAGCCAGGGGAGGCCCGGCTTGCCGGTAGTGCGCGCCATGCCGGGGCCGAGCGCGGCCATCATCGCCGTCAGTCCCGGCAGGGGCCGGATCCACATGGTGATCTCCTTGATCAGCCCGTCCTCGCCCACCTCGACCAGCGCCGCCTCGTGGATCTCCTGGCGTCCGAGCCGGGCGGTCGCCGTCAGGGCCCGCGTACGTTCGTCGCCGATGTCCCTCTGATAGCGCAGGTCCGACAGCACGCCGAACACGACCGAGAACAGCTCCCGTACCTGCTCCTTGCCCTGAAAGGCGGCGTTGGCACTGAGTGGCGAGCGGAAGACCACGTCGTCGGCCAGCGTGGCGACGAGAGCATCGACGTCGTGTGCCTCGCCGGCCCGGCGGTAGGCGGCGGCAGGTGAGTCCTGAATGTGAACTGTCATGGGTTCACTTTATCAACCCACTATCCTGGGTCCATGAACAGGTTCGGTGAGATGCACTGCTCCATCGCCCAGGCCGTCGGCGTGGTCGCCGAGCCGTGGACACCGCTGATCCTGCGTGACCTGTTCCTGGGACTGCGCAGGTTCGACGACCTGGCGGAGGACCTGGGCATCTCGCGCAACCTCCTGACCCGCCGCCTGGAGCATCTGGTGGCGGCCGGCGTGGTGGAGAAGCGGCCGTACCAGGAGCGCCCTGTGCGCCACGAGTACGTCCTCACCGAGGCGGGCCGCGACATCGTGCCGGCGCTGCTGACGTTGATGGCTTGGGGCGACCGCTGGTCCACGCCGCCGGGCGGCCCGCCCGCGCTCCTGGTGCATTCCTGTGGCGAGCGCTTCACCCCCGTCGTCACCTGCCCACACTGCGGCGGCGCGGCCACCGCGGACACGGTCTCAGCCGTACGCGGCCCCGGAGCGGCCCAGGGCCCCGGCACCATGCTCCTCGCAGCACCGTCATGACCAGGCACGCGCTCGCCGCGACCATCCCACCGGCCGTACTGCGGTGATCGGGTGACCATCACACCGACCGGGCACGCCCCGGTCTGCTGCGGCCAGCCCATCGGCCGTGCCGCCGTGACCGGGTATGCCACCGCTCGCTGCGACCATCACACCGACCGCACTGCCGACCGGGCACGGCCGGGTCTGCTGTGACCAGCCCATCGGCCGTGTCGTCGTGACCGGGTGCGCAACCGCACGCTGCGACCAACCCACCCACCGCACCGCCGTGACCGCCCGCGCCCCTGAACGTCGTGACGAGGACATCCGCCGCGCCGTTGCACCCGGGGGCGTCCCGGGTCGCCGTGACCAGATCACCAGTCGCACCGCCGTGCCTGCAGCCAGCCCCCGGCTGTAGCGATCAGAGTCGTCCGGAGTGCCGTGACCGGCGTGCCGCCTTGGACGGCTTCCGGGATCGGGCCTCCGCCTGTCGATGAGAGACCTCTCATCCGCCGCTAACGAAGGCGCCATCGTAGGCCCGCAGGCTGAGAACCGGCAGCGTACGGGACCTACCGACGGGAGACGCCGATGAGATGGGGACCACGATGGCTCCTGCTGGCCGTCACCGTCGCGCTCGTCCTGGGCACCACGGCGGCGCTACCAGGGCGGCGGGAGGCCTGGGCGGTGACGCCGCTCGGCACGGTCCAGGCCGCCGCCGCCTCCGCGGATGGCGACGGGGGCGATGACGATGACGGGGAGGGCGACGATGGGGACGGCAAAGCGGCGCGCACGGGTCCGGCGGGGGACCGCCCAGGCGCCGGATCAGGCGGGAGCTCAAGACCAGGCAAGGGCTTGCGGCCTCGCTCGGACGACGGACGATCACAGGGTGGGGCGGAGGCGCAACCGTCCCCCTCCAGCGGGTTGGGGGGCGGTGAGGGGCAGAGTGCCTCGCACGGCCCAGGGCCCTCGGGCGCCGGTGACGGGACACGCACCTTCCGGGGCGTCGCAGGTCCGTCACCACCGCGTGCCAGCGGAGAGCCGCAGAAGCGCGACGGACGCTCACTGGCGCGAGGCGGGTCGGATTTACACCCCCAAGGCGGACCGGATTCACAGGCGTCAGTCGGCGCCACTTCACCGACCTGGAAAGGCGGGAGCGGGCCCGCGCAACGCGGCGCCGGCAGCTCACAGACGCCGCCCAACGGGCTGCCGCCCTCCGGCGTGGACTCGCCGTCTCGAGACGCCGCCATGCTTCCCCAAGGACCTGGCCACTCCCACAGCTCGACCGCGCAGCCCGGCACAGGCTCGCCGCCTGGTGCCGCAGGCTGGTCGCCTGGTGGTGCCGGTTCGCCGTCTGGCGGCGTGGGCCAGTCGCCTGGTGGTGCCGGTTCGCCGTCTGGTGGCGTGGGCCAGTCGCCTGGTGGTGCCGGTTCGCAGGCTGCTGCCGGCTCGCAGGCAGGTGTCGCGGGTCGGCCGCCTGGTGGTGCCGGCTCGCCGCCTGGCGCAGTGGGTCTGTCGCCTGACGGGGCAGGTTCGCCGTCTGGTGCCGCAGGCTGGCCGCCTGGTGGGGGAGGCTCGCTGCCTGTCGGCATGGGCTGGTCGTCAGACGGCGGGGGCTGGTCGTCGGACGGTGGGGCCTGGGGGCCGCTTGAGGGCCATGGCAACTGGTCGTCCCTCGATGGAGCCGAGGGGTGGCCGCCCTCGCACGACGTTGACGACGCGGCGACTCGCCCCGGCGACGGCGGCTCGTCCGTTCTGCCCGATACCGGCGGCTCGCCAACCTCACCTGGCGACGGAGGCTGGTCGCCCCCGGGCGGATCCCAGCCGCGCGGTACGGGCACGCCAGGCGGTACGGGCACGCCAGGCGGTACGGCTGCACCGGATGGTACGGGCGCGCCGGGTTCCGATGCCGGGCGCACCACCGGCGACTCGTACGGCAACGGTCATCGGGGGTGGTGGGTGCTGTTCGCCATCGTGGGCACGGCCGCCCTCGCAGGGGCGGCGTTCTGGATCGCCCACAAGCTCGGCCCGCGCCCCGACGCTCCGGCCGACCCGAGCTCTGAACCCCTGCCTGACTCCAGCCCCGATCCGTCACACGGCCCAAACGACTGAACTTTCCGGGAGCGGGCGCGAAGGGTTTGCTCGGGGAATGGGGTCAGATGCGGTCGGGGACCTCGTTGCCGGCTTGGCGGACCGCCCTGGGGAGGTTGGTCAGGGCCAGGAGGACGAAGCCGATGATAAAGAAGATGATCATGGAGACGATGGCGATCCGGTAGCTGTTGCTCAGATTGAGCGCGATCGTGACCGTCAAGGAGCCGATGAACGCCGAGCCCTTGTCGCTGATCTGCAGCAGGCTGAAATACTCGGCCTCCCGCCCCTTCGGGATCACCTGCGAGAACAGCGAGCGCGACAGCGCCTGCGTGCCCCCCAGCACGATCGCGATCGCGAACGCCATCAGGTAGAACTGCAGCTCCTGCCCCTCCTGGACGAACAGCGCCGCCACCACGATCGCCGTCCACAGCACCAGGCTGGCCAGCACCGCGCGCTTGGTGCCGATGCTGCGGGCCAGCCGGCCCAGCAGCAGCGCGCCGAAGAACGCCACGAACTGCACCATCAGGATGGCCGTGATCTGCACCGTCTTGTCGAGCTTGAGGGCCTCGGAGGCGAAGGCCGCGCTGTTGCCGATCACCGTCTGCACGCCGTCGTTGTAGATCAGGTACGCCACCAGGAACAGCAGCGTCAGCGGATAGCGGCGCAGCTCGGCCAGGGTGCGGCCGAGCTGGCGGAAGCTGCCGCCGACCGAGCGCAGCGCCGTGGTCTCGTGGGCGGGTACGGGACGGTTGCGCAGCCGCAGCAGCGGGATGATCGTGAAGATCGCCCACCACAGGCCGGCCGACATCATGCTGATGCGCACCGCCATGCCCTCGGCAACCCCCAGGGCCTCATGCTGGGTGTAGAGGACGAGGTTGAGGGCCAGCAGCAGGCCGCCGCCCAGATAGCCGATGGCCCAGCCGCGCGAGGACACCCTGTCGCGCTCGGCCGGGGTGGAGATCTGCGGCAGGAACGAGTCGTAGACCACGACCGAGGAGCCGTAGGCGAGGTTGGCCAGGATGAACAGCACCCCGCCCAGCATGTAGCGATCGCCCTCGACGAAGTACAGGGCCATCGTGGCCAGCGCCCCGACGTAGGCGAAGCCGCCGAGCAGCTCCCGCTTGCGCCCGGTGTGGTCGGCCAGCGCGCCCACCACGGGCAGCACCACGATCTGCAGGAACACCGCGATCGTCAGCGTCAGCGCGAAGAACGCGGCCGGCCTGATGTCGGCGCCGAGGACGTCGACGTACCCCAGGCCCGGGTTGCTGTTGACCAGCTTGTCGAAGTCGGCCACGCACGTGTCGGAGACGATGTTCGGGAAGTCCTTGGCGCAGGCCGCGGTCTTGGCGACCGGGATGAGGTACGGGCCGAGGAAGACCGAGATGATCGTGGTGTAGAAGGCGGAGTTGGCCCAGTCGTAGAAGTACCAGCCGCGCTGCTCGCGCCGGCGCGCTGCGGGGGAGTCGTCGAGGGCCGCGGGGGGTGCGGGTACGGGCATGGTGTCGCGTCGCTCCTATGCGGCCGGGCGGCCCGGCCTGCAGGCTTATGGGGCTTTCTTGGCTTCTTTGGGCTGGTACGCCGTGCTCTCGATGCTCGCTCGTGCCGCGGAGCCCGGGCCGTCCGGCCGGGTCACGCGGCCAGGCTGCCGGGATGCCATTGACCGCGGCGCTCCAGGACGGTACGCAGGCCGGAGACGTTGTCGGTCATGAGGCCGTCCACGCCCAGGTCGAGCAGGTGTTCCATGCGCACGGGGTCGTTGACGGTCCATACGTGCACCTGCATGCCGATGGCGTGCGCCGTACGTACCAGGCTCCGGGTGGTCACCCGCAGCCCGCGGAAGCCCACCGGCACCTGCGCGCACGGGACGCCGGCGCGCGACAGGCGGGCCAGCAGGCGGCCGTAGCCGGAGGTGGACGCGGCTGCGCGCAGCGCGGCGACGCCGCGCGGGCCGAGCGCCGAGCAGACCTCCCTGCCCATCGCCGCCCTGGCCAGCGTCAGCCGCTCGTCGGAGAAGGAGGTCAGGCAGATGCGGTCATAGGAGTTGGTACGCCGGATCGCCTCGGCCAGCGGCGCGATGGCGGCGGCCTCCTTGACATCGATGTTGAAGCGGACCTCGGGCCAGGTGCCCAGCAGGTCCTCCAGCAGCGGGATCTCGTGAACCCCGCCGATGCGGGCCTGCCTGACCGCCCGGTAGGGCAGCTCCGAGATGCGGCCCCGCTGGTCGGTCACCCGGTCGAGCGTGTGGTCGTGGAAGGCGAGCAGCACGCCGTCGGACGTGGCGTGCGCGTCGGTCTCCAGATAGGTGTAGCCGAGCCCGACCGCCCGCTCGAAGGCCGCGATGGAGTTTTCCGCGCCCTCGGCGGCGCCTCCGCGATGCGCGAAGGCCAGCGGGCCCGGATGGTCGAGAAAGGCGAATCGACGGCTCAGCACGTCCTGAGTATGCCTTCCGTGGGTGAACGGTTCGGTTACGGTTCGAGGAGATTCTCCCACTCTTGGCGGCGAGCCTCGGACAGCGCGATGGCGGCGGCCACCGCCACGTTGAACGACCCGACCCGCCCGACCTGCGGGATGTAGCAGACGCCGTCCACGGCCTCGAGCAGCGCGGGGGAACAGCCGTGGTCCTCGCTGCCGACCACCAGGCACACGTCGCGGCCCAGGTCGGCGCGGTGCAGCGGCACGGCCTCGGCGGTCAGCTCGATGGCGTGCACGGTGTAGCCCCCCGCCTTGGCGGCCTTGACCGCCTCGGTGGCCAGGATCGGCTCGTGCCAGGTGACCAGGCGTTCGGTGCCGAGCGCGGTCTTGCCCGCCTTGGGGTTGGTCGGCGGGGTGGCGTTGCCGGCGAGCCAGATCTCGTCCACGCCGAACGCGGCGGCGCTGCGGAAGATCGAGCCGATGTTGAACGGGCCGGTGACCGACTCGATGATCATGGCGAGGCGGTTCTGGGTGTTCCTGCGCCAGGTGCGGTTGAGCCGCTTGACGTCGGTGGGGCGCAGTTGCCTTCTCATCGGGTCACCTTCAGGATGCGGTAGGCGGCCCGGCTGGCCTCGCGGGAGGCGTGCCAGCCCTGCTCGCCGAGCCAGCGCTGCAGGGAGTCCGAGCCGAGGTGTTTCTGGACGACCAGGTAGGCGACGCCGTCGGGAGTGAGCCGCGTCAGCCACCTGGTGAGCATGTCGTGCAGGGCCTGCTTTCCAATACGGATCGCAGGATTAGACCAGATTGCCCGAAATTTCACGTCATCTGGTACTTCATCGATATGTGCTGACCGTACTTTGTAAAGGCCCGCGGCTTGGGCGTTCCTGGCGGTCAGCTCAAGGCTGCGCCGGTTCACGTCGACGGCCCATACGGTCGCCTCGGGTGCCCGGGAGGCCATGGTCAGCGCGATCGGCCCGTACCCGCAGCCCAGGTCGAGCAGATCGCCCTCCTGCGGTGGCGGCGGGACGGTCTCCAGCAGGATGCGCGTGCCCACGTCGACCCGTTCCGGCGAGAACACGCCGCTGTCGGTCTCCAGCCGCAGGTGCAGATCGGGCAGGACCAGGTCGACGGAGCCCGGCTTGCTCGCTGCCTTCGGCTGTTCGGAGAAGTAGTGGGCCACGTCGCAAAACGTTACCGGACCGGCCCGGATCCCCGACGCACGCGGCCGACCGGTGCCCGGCCGTCGCGGCTGCCCGGAACACTTCGGATCACCGCCCCGGGGCAGGTGAGCCAGAATGCGCGATGACGGCGCGGCGCACCCTGGGGTAGGGGTGGGGGCTGGTTCGTGGCCGACGCTGGTCAGGCGTCCGTGGTGCGGGGTTGGTCGCTTTCGCGGGCTGGTTCGGTCTGTTCGAGCGTGGAGGCCCAGCTGGCGAGGAGGGTGAGCGCGTCGTGGGCAGGGGTGCCGGGTTCGGCGCTGAAGGCGGTGAGGGTCAGGCCGGGGTCGGCGGGCAGGGGCATGGCTTCGAAGGAAAGGCTGAGGTCGCCGACGACGGGGTGGTGGAAGTTCTTGACGCCGGTGTGGTGCAGGCGGACGTTGTGGGCGGCCCACAGAGCGCGGAATTCCTCGCTGCGGGTGGCGAGTTCGCCGACGAGGTCGGTCAGCGCCCGGTCGTAGGGGTCGCGGCCTGCTTCGGTACGCAGCAGGGCCACGGTCGTGTGGGCGGATTCGTCCCAGTCGGGGTAGAAGTCGTGGGCGCGGGGGTTGAGGAAGCGGAACCGGGCGAGGTTGACGGGCCGGACCGGATCGTCGAAGACGGGTGCGTAGAGGGCCCGGCCGAGCCGGTTGGCGGCCACGATGTCCAGGCGTCCGTTGCGGACATAGGCGGCCGCGTCGGTCATGGAGTCCAGGAGGCGCTGGATGCCGGGCCGGATCTGCTGCTGGGTGGGGCGACGGCGGGTGCGGGGGCCGGCGTTGGCGGTTCGGGCCAGGTCGAACAGGTGGGCGCGTTCGGCTTCGTCCAGCTTCAGGGCGCGGGAGAGGGATTCCAGGACGCTTTCGGAGACGCCGCTGAGATTGCCTCGCTCCAGGCGGGCGTAGTATTCGGCGCTGACGCCGGCGAGCATGGCGACCTCCTCGCGGCGAAGCCCGGGGACGCGCCGGTGGCCGCCGTAGGCGGGCAGCCCGGCCTGCCGTGGGGTGATCTTGGCTCGCCGCGAGATCAGGAACTCGCGAACCTCACTGCGGTTGTCCATGTCTTCGCAGGGTAGGCCGGATCTCGGCGCCGTGGGGTGTTCTGCCAGTACAGGGAACAGCAGGAACTCTTTGCGGCTGTCCCATCAGCGCTTCCCGGCTGGTGCCGGTCGTACGTGCTGCCGCCGCCATGGTAACGACGGTGAAGACCCGGCTGGACGCGGTGTTCAACAACCCGGGCACCCAGAAGCGCGGCGGCCGTCCGGGGCCGGGTGTTCGTCGCGGGAGCGGTGCGGGGCTTGTCGTCGTACGGGATGCATCCGGCCAGTTCAAACCCGGCGTGGGGTGTTCTGCCAGTACAGGCAACGACAGGGACTCCCTCACCGCGTCCACCTGCGGTTTCCTGGTTGATGCCCAGGTCCTGAGGAGCGGTTGCCGCCTTGGCCCCGCCTTTCCGCCAGGCCGCGCCATCAATGTACGGCTCGCCCGTCACGGTGTGGCCGCAGCCCTGAGCAGCCCGTCCATTTGCCCGCTCCGCGTTGCGAAGAGATCACCGCTGATGCCCACCACGCGCACCGCCTGCCCGACCATCGCCGCCGGCGCCGACCGGCCGCGGGCCTTTGCCGGCCGCGCGCTGGCCGCCGCAGTGCTCGGCTTCTTCGTCATCACCCTCGACGCGGTCATCGTCAACGTCGCCCTGCCGTCGATCCGGTACGACGTCGGTGGTGGCATCACCGGGCTGCAGTGGGTCGTCGACGGCTACACGCTGATGTTCGCCGCGCTGCTGCTGTCCTCCGGCTCTCTGACCGACCGCGTCGGTGCGCGCCGCGCCTTCGGCATCGGGGTGACGATCTTCGCCCTGGCCTCGGCGGCCTGCGGTCTGGCGCCGAACCTGGGCGCGCTGGTGGCCGCCCGCCTCGTCCAGGGCGCGGCGGCCGCGGTGATGATGCCCTCCTCGATGGCGCTGATCGGCCACGCCTACCCGGACGCGGTCCGGCGGGGCCGGGCGGTCGCGGTGTGGGCGATGGGCGGCGCCGTCGCCTCCTCGTGCGGCCCCGTCCTGGGCGGACTGCTGACCATGTTCAGCTGGCGGCTGATCTTCTTCATCAACCTGCCCGTAGCCGCGGCGGCCCTGATCCTGCTCGCCCGCACGCGGCGCTCGCCCCACCGGCGCGTCCCCTTCGACTGGCCGGGCCAGGTCAGCGCGGTTCTGGCGATGGGCGGGCTGACCTACGGTGCGATCGAGGC
>NZ_JBSFTC010000196.1:0-21625 GCF_053590415.1 Nonomuraea sp. NPDC003201 | reverse complement strand
GCTGCAGCCCATCCAAGGCCGGCCACCTGTGCAAAGCCATCGCCGTCCTTCAAAACCATCGCGTCGCCCAGGCCGCGTGAGGCTGAAATAGGTTCACTGTGATTTCTCTCGCCATCTCTCTTCTCGCCGGAGGATGCGCGGGGCAGCCGGAGGAGGTCGCACCCGGCGTGCTGGAAGAAGTGAGAGAAATTGGCGCAGTTGTCTGGGAAAAGCGCCAAGAAGGCTTGCTGGGAAATGAAGTCGTAGTGACCCACGTTATCGTGGTCGATGTCGGGGGCGATACCAAGGAAGAGTCACTTGGTATGGCAGTCGCGTCGCTCAAAGCCGAAACTGGGCCACCTGCGATGACGGCACTGGAGCCGATGATCATGCGGGCAGGCCCGTGTCCGGGTCGTAGAGGTGATCGGTGGACAGCTTGTCGCGGCCGAGATGGCTGCGCATGTCAGCCGCGATGGTCAGGATGCGTTCGGCTCTGCCGGCGGCTTCGTTACGGCGTTCCAGCGCTTCCAGACGGCGTTCGAGCACTTGGGCAGCATGTTGGGTTTCCTCCGCCAGCCGGATGACTCGGCGAGCGAGGTCGTGGATGGGCTCGTGTTCGAGGTCCACGCTCATGGCCACTCGACACCTCACGGTCTCGTCACCTGGCCGGTGGCTTCAGCGTGGCTCGTGGCGGATCGCTGCTCCCGCTGGCTACGACATCGACCAGGTCACGGGCTGTGTCATCAGATCGGCGCCGCTTGTCGCTCGGCGACCGGCCATGGGCTCTGCCGGTCACCGATATCTGGGGATGACAGCCCTCCCGCCGGCCGGAGGAAGCCGGCATCAGAAGTCATCAGCTGACGATGACCTGGGGGCCGGAGTCGTCGTCGAGGTCGACGTCGACGCCCATCTCCTCGGCCAGCCGGAGCGCCTCCTCGATCAGGGTCTCCACGATCTGCGACTCCGGCACCGTCTTGATGACCTCGCCCTTGACGAAGATCTGCCCCTTGCCGTTGCCCGAGGCCACCCCCAGGTCCGCCTCCCGGGCCTCCCCGGGGCCGTTGACGACGCAGCCCATCACGGCCACCCGCAGCGGCACCTTCAGGCCCTCCAGGCCGGCGTGCACCTGGTCGGCGAGGGTGTAGACGTCCACCTGGGCCCGGCCGCACGACGGGCAGGAGACGATCTCCAGGCCGCGCTCGCGCAGCCCGAGCGACTCCAGGATCTGGGTGCCGACCTTGACCTCCTCCACCGGAGGCGCGGAGAGGGAGACGCGGATCGTGTCGCCGATGCCCTCCGCCAGCAGCGCGCCGAAGGCGACGGAGGACTTGATGGTCCCCTGGAAGGCCGGGCCGGCCTCGGTGACGCCCAGGTGGAGCGGGTAGTCGCACTTGGCGGCGAGCAGCCGGTACGCGTTGATCATCACGACCGGGTCGTTGTGCTTGACCGAGATCTTGATGTCGCGGAACCCGTGCTCCTCGAACAGCGAGCACTCCCAGAGCGCCGACTCCACCAGGGCCTCGGGCGTGGCCTTGCCGTACTTCTGCAGCAGGCGCGGGTCGAGCGATCCGGCGTTGACGCCGATGCGGATCGGCACCCCGTGGTCGGCCGCCGCCCGGGCGATCTCGCCCACCTTGTCGTCGAATTTCTTGATATTGCCGGGGTTGACCCGAACCGCCGCGCAGCCCGCCTCGATGGCGGCGAAGACGTACTTCGGCTGGAAGTGGATGTCGGCGATGACCGGGATCTGCGACTTCTTGGCGATGATCGGCAGCGCGTCGGCGTCGTCCTGGGACGGCACGGCCACGCGTACGATCTGGCAGCCGGACGCCGTGAGCTCCGCGATCTGCTGCAACGTGGCGTTGATGTCGGCGGTCACCGTGGTCGTCATCGACTGCACCGAGACGGGTGCGTCGCCGCCCACGGGGACGCTGCCGACCATGATCTGGCGGGAGAGTCGGCGTTCGGCGAGCGGCTTGGGACGGACCGTCGGGATGCCGAGAGCTACAGAAGACATTTCAACCCTTACTGTGACGACGGTTTCCAGTCTAGGTAGTCAGCGGGACAGCTCGATCGCGCGGGCCCGGGCCCAGGCGTCGGCCGCGAGCACCTCCTCGACCGAGTCGGCCGGGGTGACCTGGTGCTCCTCGACCACCTTGGCCACGGTGTCGACGATCGCCAGGAACGGCAGCTCGCCCCGCATGAACGCGTCGAGGCACGCCTCGTTGGCCGCGTTGTAGACGGCGGGCGCGGTGCCGCCCTCGCCGCCGACGTGCCTGGCCAGCGCGACGGAGGGGAACGCGACGTCGTCGAGGGGTTCGAACGTCCACGTGTGCGCCTTGGTCCAGTCGATGGCCCGTGCCGCACCCGGGATGCGGTGGGGGTGGCTGAGCGCGAGCGCGATCGGCAGCCGCATGTCGGGCGGGCTGGCCTGGGCCACGGTCGAGCCGTCGACGTATTCCACCATGGAGTGGATGATCGACTGCGGGTGGACCACGACCTCAATGCGGTCGAAACCCAAGTCGAACAGCAGGTGCGCCTCGATGACCTCCAGCCCCTTGTTGACCAGGGTGGCGGAGTTGATCGTGATGACCGGGCCCATCGACCAGGTGGGGTGGGCCAGCGCCATCTCGGGCGTGACGTCGGCCATCTCCTCGCGCGTCATCCCCCGGAACGGGCCGCCGCTCGCGGTGATCACGAGCTGCTTGACGCTGTCGGGGTCGTAGCCGTCGGGGCCTGAGGCCCACAGGCACTGCTGCACCGCCGAGTGCTCGGAGTCGACCGGGAGGATCTGGCCGGGCTTGGCGAGCCGCTTGACCAGCGGGCCGCCGATGATCAGGGACTCCTTGTTGGCCAGCGCGAGGGTCCTGCCCGCCTCCAGCGCGACCAGGGTGGAGGTCAGCCCGAGCGCGCCGGTGATGCCGTTGAGCACCGTGTCGCACTGCCAGGCCGCCACCTCCGCGACCCCTTCTGGCCCGCCGAGCACCGTGGGCTTCGCGCCGTGCGCGGACAGCGCGTCCTTCAGCTCGGGCACGGCCGCCGCGTCGGCCACCGCGACCACCTCGACGCCGAACGCCGCCGCCTGCCTGGCCAGCAGGTCGACCCGGCCGCCGCCCGCCGCCAGCCCGGCGACCTTGAAGCCGCCGGGGTTGGCGGCGATGACATCGAGGGCCTGGGTGCCGACGGAGCCGGTGGAGCCGAGCACCACGACGGATCGGAGGGTCTCTTCTTGCACTCGTCCATTGTCCCCGCTGCAGGGCGCGCTCGGGCACGCGGCACCGACCGCGTCGAAATCCCAGCACTTATGTGACCCGAGATAACGCAGTGAATTAATGCCGGAATGCGGCTATATCGGTATGCGCAAATCTTGAGAAATCCGGATATTGCTACGGCTACCTTCCGTACCCCAGGTCCGGTTTTCGGGAGGTACGTAATGCACCGCGCAGTCGTTCTGCTTTCCATCCTCAGCCTCACCGCCGGCGGCGCCGTCCTGCTGCCCGCCGGTGGGGCGCAGGCCGGCGTACAGATGAGGCCCAAACCCGCCCAGTACGCGGCGGCGGACACCGCGTCCGAGCGGCGGCAGGTCCTGACGTACTGGACCGAACAGCGGATGGAGGCGGCCCAGCCGCTGGACGCGCCCGGCCCGAAGAAGGGGGCGAAGATGGCGCTGGGAGAGCCTGCCGAGGGCACCCCGTGGACGGCGCCGCCCACCGGGGCGACGCGTGCCGCGGCAGAGCTGCAGTCGGCCCGATCGTCCGGCGAGCCGTGGACCGGCTCCGGCGCGGTCGTGAAGACCACCGGCCGGATCTTCTTCACCACACAGGGACGCAATGCGTCCTGCTCGGGTTCGGCGGTGACCAGCGCGAACAAGAGCGTGGTCCTGACCGCCGGTCACTGCGTCAAGCTGAACGGAACGTTCCACACGAACTGGGTCTTCGTGCCCGGCTACAACAACGGCAACCGCCCATTGGGCACCTGGGCGGCCACGAAACTGCTGACCACGCAGCAGTGGAACGCGAGCGAGGACATCAACTTCGACGTCGCCGCCGCCGTGGTCGCGCCGCTGGAGGGCAAGGCGCTGGTGGACGTCGTGGGCGGCCAGGGCGTCGCGTTCAACCAGGGGAGAAGGCAGCAGATGTACGGGTTCGGCTACCCGGCGGCGGCGCCGTACGACGGCTCGAAGCTCATCTACTGCAGCGGGCGGACCTTCGACGACTTCCTCGCGAGCGAGGACCACGGCCTGACCTGCGACATGACCGGCGGTTCCAGCGGCGGTCCCTGGATGCTGAATTTCAACGAGTCGACCGGTCTCGGCACCCAGAATTCGGTCAACAGCTTCAAATACAACTTCGCCCCCAACTGGATGTTCGGCCCATATTTCGGGAACGAGGCGCAGAGCGTCTACCAAGCGGCACAGAGCACCAACGCACTCTGAGGTATTTACCGAAAGTAGTCACAAGAACACATCTCGTAGTGCAGACTCGGGGGGCATGACCTTGAGCACCCCCCTGCTAGCGGCCGCCCCGCTTCTGGCGGGGCTGATCGGGCCCGCCCTCCTCGGTGCGGCCCCCGGCCAGCAGCAGGCCGACCCACCCGACCACAGGGCGATGCGTCACCAGATAGTCGAGCACGTGGCCGCCCGCACCACCGCCGAGCAGCGGCGCGTGCTCGACTACTGGACGCCGGAGCGCATGGCCAAGGCGCTGCCGATCGACCTGCTGGACAGCGTGACGGACGGCGCCGGCCTGCTGAGCGGCGTGACGGAGCACACGGAGATACGCACCGCTCCTGACGTGTCGAGCCGGCGCCTGACCCCGCGAGGCGACGGCGTGACCACGGGCGTGCCGGGTGACGGCCTGGCCGCCTGGCTGTGGGGCCGCACGCCCCGGCACCAGGCGGCGGCCGCCCGGCGTGACCAGGGGGGCGCGGCCAAGCGGCCGGAGACCACCACGGTCGGCTCGCGCTGGATCACCGGCGGCGCCGTGGCCAGGACCACCGGCCGCGTCTTCCTGACCGTGCGCGGGGCGGACTTCGTCTGCTCGGCCAGCACCGTACGCAGCGCCAACAGGGACGTCGTGGTCACCGCCGGGCACTGCGTCAAGGACGGCGCGGGCGGGTGGGCCGCCAACTGGACGTTCGTCCCGGCGTACGGGATGGGCGGGGCGCAGCGGTTCGGGCAGTACGCGGCCCGCCGCATGTTCGTCGCCGGGCCCTGGTCGAGCCGCGGCGACGACAACTACGACGTGGGCATGGTGGCGCTGGCCACGTCCGGCGGCAGGCACGTGGCCGACGTGGTGGGCACGCAGGAGATCGCCTTCAACGCCGCTCGCGGGGGCCAGGTGTTCGGCTTCGGCTATCCGGCCGACCCGCCGTACGACGGGCATCACCTGGTCTACTGCGCGGGGCGGCTGCGGGCCGACCCGTACGGGCAGAGCCGCGATCAGGGGGTGGGCTGCGAGATGACGGCGGGATCGAGCGGCGGGCCGTGGATGACCACGTTCGACCTGGCCACGGGCAAGGGGACGATCACGTCGGTGAGCAGCTTCAAGTACAGCGACGACCAGCGCACCATGTACGGCCCGTACTTCGGCGACGCCACCAAGGCCCTCTTCGACACGGCCGAACACGCGTAGCCCCGTCGCCGATGGCGATCAGCGCAGGGATTCTCTCGCCATCGCGACGTTTTGCATGACGTCGCTCTTCGACGGGTTGGCCAGGAGCTTGTTCCGGTGGGGGCCGCTGATCAGGGCCAGATCGCCAAGTATGGCCTTGACCAGCGGCCTGACATCGCCCGAGTTCCAGTTCTTGATCGCGCGAAGGTAGGTCGCACGACGCTCCCGGCCGCTGTCCGCATCCAGTTCCAGCACCTCCAGCAGCCCTCGCAACGGCGCCCCGCGCCCCCCTGCCCGTCAGGAAACCGGCCAGGAACCCGGCGAGATCCTCTCTGACCTCGGCCTCCTCCCACCAGGACTCGGCGCTCGGGTCGTCGGACGCGGTCGTCTCCGCGACCTGGTAACGAGGGGCGAGGTAGGCCTGGTCCAGCGTGGGCAGCTCCATGCCCGCCGGGACGTGCCCCGTCTCGGCGACCGGGCGGGTCAGCGCGACCCGGTGCAGCCGGGACACGGTCTCCAGCTGGGCGGGTAGCGCGGCTCCCGAGGTGAGCATGCCGAGCAGCCGCCGCAGCTCGGCCAGGCCCTCGCGGGTCGCCTGGTGATCGACCTGCCCGGCCCAGAACGCGAACTCCGGCACGTCCAGGGCCAGCCGCCGCCGGGTCCTGCCCGCCCAGGAGCCGGACGGCGTCGACGTACCGATATCCCCTCGCCATGCCGGGATGGTTGGCCGTCGCCGGGCGATCCGCGGCCCGATACACCACGGTCACTTCATGCAATCGTGCGATTACAAGTTGGCAAGCTTTTCCCCATACTCAACGTGATCAACCGGTCGCTCACGGGAGCATCGCAGGGCCTATGAACAGGGAGGGGGCCGGGTGAAGCGGGTCGTTGGGGTTGTCGCCGGTGTCGCGGTGCTCGTCGGAGCGATAGCCAGCGGGGATGGGACGGCGGTGGCCAGCGGTGCGAGACAGGCGCCGGCGGCCATCGCCTGGGGGCCGTGTCCGATAGGAAGTAGCGGGAGGCCGGCGCCGGCCAACCTGGAGTGCGGCACCCTACGCGTGCCGCTCGACTATCGGGAGCCGTGGGGCCAGACGATCGAGCTGGCCGTCAACCGCGTCCGGGCCAGGGTCTCCAGGAGCGCCAACTACCTGGGCGCGCTCCTGGTGAACCCGGGCGGGCCGGGCGCGCCGGGGCGGAGTCTGGCCGAGTTCGTGGCCTCGTCCCTGCCGTCGGACGTGAGCGAGCGCTACGACATCGTCGGGTTCGACCCGCGCGGCGTCGGGGGCAGCGAGCCGACGCTGCACTGCGTGGACCCGGCGGTGTTCTTCAAGGCTCCGAGGCCGGACGCGGTGCCGAAGGGGCCGGCCGAGGAGCGGGAGCTGCTCGACAGGGCGCACGAGTTCGCGGACCGGTGCGGCGCGCGCTGGTCCTGGCTGCTGCCGCACCTCACCACCGAGAACTCCGCCAGGGACATGGACTCGATCCGTGCCGCGCTCGGCGAGCAGAAGATCAGCTACCTCGGCTACTCGTACGGCACCTACCTGGGCGCCGTCTACGCCACGCTCTTCCCGTCCAGGGTCAGGCGGCTGGTCATGGACAGCACGGTCGACCCCACGGGCGTCTGGTACGACGCGAACATCCGGCAGGACAGCGCCTTCGAGCACCGTCACCGGCAGTTCCTGGCCTGGACGGCCAAGCACAACGACGTCTACCGGCTGGGCACCTCGCTCAAGCAGACGTCGTTCGCCTACTACGCGATGCGCGACCGGCTGCGGGCCCGCCCGGCCGGCGGCATCGTGGGGCCGAGCGAGCTGGACGACACCTTCACGGTCGCCGGGTACAGCGACCGGGTCTGGCCCGCGTTCGCCGCGGCCTGGTCCGCGTACGTGCGGCAGGGCGACGTGAAGGGCATGGTGGACATCTACAAGAAGCACGGCGAGGACGACAAGGCGGACGAGAACGGCTACGCCTCCTACCTGGGCGTCCAGTGCAGGGACGCCAAGTGGCCGCGCAAGTGGGAGAAGTGGCGCGAGGACATGACCCGGCTGCACCGCCGGGCGCCGTTCCTGACCTGGCCGAACGCCTGGTTCAACGCCCCGTGCGCCTTCTGGCCGGTGCGGGGCGGGACGCCGATCGAGGTGCAGGGCTCGTCGAACCTGCCGCCGGTGCTCCTCATCCAGTCCCGCGACGACGCCGCGACGCCGTTCAAGGGGGCCCTGGAGATGCGCAGGCACTTCGTCCGCACGGGCATGGTGATCGACGCAGGCGGCAACCACGGCGTGTCGCTGACGGGCAGCGAGTGCGTGGACGAGCACCTGGCGGCGTACCTGCGGGACGGCACGGTGCCGCCGCGGGACGTGGAGTGCGCCGCGCAGCCCGAGCCGCGCCCGTCGACCCACATGACGGCGGACGCGGTGAGCCCGCCGGCCGGGTTGCTCGGGATCCTCGGCACCCTTGGGCTCTGACTGACGTCAAGAAAGGATTACCGTGGCCGTCACCCACTGAGCCAATCGGTGCCCCTTCGCGTAGTGTGACCTTTGTGATGCTGCGTACATCGGCGTCGCGCGTGCTCGACGACAGCGACCGGGACGAGGTCCTAGCCCTGCTGGACACCGACCCGGTCGCGAACGTCTTCGTCTCCTCCAGAGTGCGGGCCGTCGGACTCAATCCGGCGAGGCTGGGTGGGCAGATGTGGGGGTTCGGCGCGCGAGGCGGCCTCGTGTCACTCTGTTACGCCGGGGCCAACATGGTGCCCGTCAACGCCGGTCCCGAGGCCGTGCACGCCTTCGCCGACCGTGCCCGCAAACAGGGGCGCCGCTGCTCCTCCATCGTGGGCCCGGTCGACGCCGTCTCTCTGCTGTGGGAGCGTCTCGAGCCGCACTGGGGCCGGGCGCGCGCCATCCGCTGGGCTCAGCCGGTCATGGCCACCTCGCGCACGCCGCCGGTGCCCGCCGATCCGCTCGTACGCCGGGTGCGGCCGGAGGAGTTCGACGTCCTGCTGCCCGCCTGCGTGGCCATGTTCACCGAGGAAGTCGGCGTCTCGCCCAACCTCGGCGACGGCGGCGCGCTCTACCGGACCAGGGTCGCCGAGCTGATCAGGATCGGCCGCTCCTACGCGCGCATCGACGACGGCCGGGTGGTGTTCAAGGCGGAGGTCGGGGCCGTCACGCCGCAGGCCTGCCAGATCCAGGGCGTCTGGGTCGCCCCCGAGCTGCGGGGGAAGGGCCATGCCGTGGCCGGCATGGCCGCCGTCGTGGAGGCCGCGAGGAGCCTGTTCGCCCCCGTGGTCACGCTGTACGTGAACGACTTCAACCTCTCGGCCAGGGCCGTCTACCGCAAGGTGGGCTTCCAGGAGGTCGACACCTTCATGTCCGTCCTTTTCTAGATACGGATGAGTTCTAGATACGGACGAGTTTGTCGAACAGCCTGGCCAGCTCGGTGTCGGGGTCGGCGGTGAGGCCCGCGTGCACGGGCCCGGTCTGGATGATCGTGCTGCGCGGCGCGGTCAGCCAGCGGAACCTGCCGCCGAGCGACTCCTCGGCCAGCGGTCCCGGCCGCTCGCCGCAGGCCAGCTCGTACGCGCTGAGCGCACGGCGTACCTCGTCGAGGTCGGCGTTCGGGTCGAGGGCGCGCAGCCGGGCGGCGTCGAGCTGGACCCGCGCGCACAGGTAGCCGCGCGGCTGGCAGTAGAGGAGCACGCCCGCGTTGATCAGCTCGCCGCGCTCGACCTTGGGCATCACGCGGATCACCGCGTACTCGTAGACGTCCCTGGTCACCGGCTTCCTCCCCGCCAGAACCCGCCCACCGACCCCGGGCCGTCGTGCGGCGACTTCGCCTCGCCGCGCACGAGCCACTCGCGCGGCCCGTGCGCCCGCTCCATCAGATGATCGACGTACGCCTCGCGCACCGCCTCCGGGCCGTCGAACCCCGGCTCGCCGTCCAGCCACTCGTCGGGCACCATCGCGGTCACGCTCACCAGCAGCTCCCGCGTGATCCGCGCGGCCAGCTGGTCGCCCGCGGCCTCGACGTCACCGGCGAAGGGCGCGAGCACGTGGTCGCCCGCGTCGAACTTCCGCTGGGGGTCGGCCGTGCGCCAGTTGTGGTGGAACCAGAGCGCCGCGCCGTGGTCGATCAGCCAGGTCTCGCGGTGCCAGACCAGCATGTTGGGGTTGCGCCAGCTGCGGTCGACGTTGTGGATGAGCCCGTCGAACCACACCACCCTGGCCGCGAACACCGGGTCCGCCGCCCACGCCAGCGGCTCGAACCCCAGCGCGCCCGGCAGGAAGTCGACCGCCAGGTTGAGGCCGGTGCTGGCCTTGAGCAGGTCCTGCACCTCTTCGTCCGGCTCCCGGATGCCGATCTGCGGGTCGAGGTCGATGAGCTTGAGATCGGGGGTCCTGAGCCCCAGCCTGCGGCCCAGCTCGGCCGCGACGATCTCGGCCACGAGCACCCGCCGCCCCTGGCCCGCCTCGCGAAACTTCACCACGTACGTGCCCAGGTCGTCGGCCTCGACGACGCCGGGCAGCGAACCACCCTCCCGCAACGGGGTCACGTAACGGGTGGCTGAGATCCTTTCCAGCACAGGACGAAGGCTACCGCCCATCCCGGCCCTTCCCCGCTCCCGGGACGGCGCGCGACGGGATCGGTCAGCCGGCCGGCCGGCGGAAGGGGGCGAAGGGGTGGTCGCGGGAGGCGTCGACGGCGGTGAAGGCGTAGTCGAGCATGCGGCGCTCGTACGCGGCCTTGGCGCCGGCGAGGGGCTGCCCCTCGGCCGCGGCCGCCGCGAGCAGTTCGCTCAGCAGGTGGGCGTCCCGCAGGCCCACGTTGGCGCCCTCGCCCCGGCCGGGGCTCATGCTGTGCACGGCGTCGCCGACCAGCGTGACCGCGGGCTCGGCCCAGGGCTCCACCCGCCGTGCCGAATGGAGCTGCAGCACAAACGTCGCCTCCGGGTCGGCCTCGCGCACGATGCGCCGCACGCCCTCGTGCCAGTCCCGCATCGTGTCCATGGCCAGCCGGTGCAGCCCGGCCGGGGAAACGCCGTCGGGCCGGGGGCCGGACACGGTCATCGTCCATGAGAAGTAGCCGGGGACGTCCGTCAGGTGCGCGCCGGGAGCGTGGCGGGCCACGGCCTCGGGCACGGGGGTGAGCGGGCGGCAGGTGGCGACGGCGATGGCGGCGCCGTCGGGGGCGGTGACCCGGTTGAAGGAGTCGATCAGCTCGGGCGGCGTGGCGGCCAGCAGTTCGGGCGTGATCCACGTGCGGCCGTACAGCGTCCAGCCGAGGTCGTCCACCACGGTGCCGGGCAGGAGCTGCGCCCGCACCCGCGAGCCCACGCCCTCCGCACCCACGAGCAGGTCGCCGTCCACCTGGTGGCCGCCCGCGAAGTGGGCGCGCACGCGGCCGCCGTCGAGCCGCTCGTACCGCTGGTAGTCCATGCCGAACCGGACCTCGCCCGCGGGCTCGGCCAGGAGGATCTCGCGGAGTGTGAGCCGGTTGACGCCCAGGCCGTCGACGCCCGGCCGTTGCTCGGGGATGTCCTTGGCGAACTTCGGCCGCAGGCCGGCGTCCATGAAGATCATACGGGTGGCCGGGCGGATGGAGGTCGCCACGGCCAGGTCGAACAGGTGGTCCGGCAGGCAGGCCCGCAGCGCCCGCGCGCCGCTGTCCTTGAGGCTGATGCGGTAGCCCTGCGGGCGGTGGGCGGCCGAGGGGTCGCGTTCGAAGAGGGTGACGGCGAGGCCCGTCCGGCGCAGGCCGTGGGCAAGGCACGATCCGGCGATTCCGCCTCCCACGATCAAGACGTGTGTGTCGGTCATGTCGCGACTGTAACTGTCGCGACAGTAAATGTCCATGCGGGTATTCTCGGGAGATGAACGAGAACCGTGCGCCGCAGTCGACGTTCGAGCTGGTGCTGGGGGGAGGGTCGCTGCTCGTGCAGGTGGGCAGGGAGCTGAACACCGAGACCGAGCGGCGCCTGGCGCCGCTCGGTCTCACGGCGCAGCAGGCCGCGCTGCTGCTGCACGCCTCGCGCGGCGGCGGCACGCCCAGCCTGCTGAAACGCCGGCTCGGCACGGACACGGCCGGGATGACCAGGCTGCTCGACCGGCTGGAGGCCAAGGGGCTGCTGCGGCGGGAGCGGCATCCCGAGGACCGGCGCTCGATCGTCATCGAGCTGACGGACGAGGGGCGGGCGCTGGTGCCCAGCCTGCCGCCGATCTTCGGGAGGATCAGCCACCAGGTGTTCGCGGGGTTCTCGCCGGAGGAGGTCGCGCAGGTCACCGACATGCTGCGGCGGATCCTGGAGAACCTCGCCGAGGAGGGGCCGGGCGCCTAGAGAGGCCGGGTGGCGTGGGCGCGGAGGGCGGCGAGCATGACGCGGCGGATCAGGCCGCTGCCCAGCCGGATCACCATCCAGTACCGCAGGAACGCGCGCCGCGCGTCCTCGCTCGTGGCCACCACGCGGGTCTCCGTGACGAGCCTGATCCGCCCCTCGCCCGCCTCGTCCAGCCGGAAGCTCAGCGTGCCCTTCGCGTAGCCGGGACGGTCGAACGCGTGGAAGTCGGCGGCGCCGGAGATCGCGCCGCTCTTCTCGGCGTGCCCGAGGCGCCACCACTGCCCGATGAGCCCCATGACCAGCTCGTGCCCCGGCTCCTCGCCGAGCGGCGTGAAGCGGGGCGTGCTCCGGTGCGGCCGGCCGCCGCTGAGGCGCGCGGCCAGGTTGCGGATGGCCACGACGGCCCGCAGGTCGAACGAGCCCGGGTCCGTGACGGCGGCCCAGACGCGCTCGCGCGATGCGTTGATCACGATGGAGTGCCGCTCGGAGGCGTCGGGCCGCGGGATGAACCGGTCCGTGAGCGTGGGCATGGGGGCCACCTCTTTCCATACGGATGCGTATGGTTCGACTATACGGTGGCGTATGGAAGGATGGGAGAGTGGGTCGGTTGAACGCGGACGACTGGGCGCGGGCCGCGCTGGAGGCCCTGGCGGAGGGCGGGCTGGCCGCCGTGGCCGTGGAGCCGGTGGCGGTGCGGCTCGGCGTCTCGAAGGGCAGCTTCTACTGGCACTTCCCCAACCGCCAGGCGCTGGTCGAGGCGGCGCTGCGGCGGTGGGAGGCCGGCACCGAGGAGATCATCGCCCGGCTGGAGCCGGTGCCCGATCCGGCCGAGCGCATGCGGACGCTGCTGGAGTGGGCCTTCGGCGACGGGCGTGACGCCGCCGTCTCGTTCCGGCTGATCAGCGAGGCCGACGACCCGGTCGTGGGCCCAGTGGTGGGCCCGGTGGTGCGGCGGGTGAGCGAGCGGCGGCTGGCGTTCATGCGAGCCGTCCTGGAGGAGGTCGGCCAGCCGCCGGACGAGGCCGCCCGGCGGGCGCTGACCGCGTACGGCGGCTATCTCGGCCTGGCCGCCCTGGCCCGCATCGGCGCGGTGACGGAGTCGCCGAAGGGCCTGGCCGAGGCCCTGGAGGAGCTGGGCCTGCGGCCTCGGTGACGTCAGAGCTTGGCGATGACCTCCTCGGCGAAGCGCTCCATGGTGGCGATCTTGAGTTCCAGCGTTCCCTCGCCGTACCTGGCCTTCTCCTCCGGGGTGGCCAGCCACCACGGCGCCGCCATGGTCCCGGTGACGCCCTTGGCGGCGAAGCGGCGATAGGTGTCGGCGTCCGGCATCACCGCGAGCGGCGCGATGATGTCGAGGGGCGCGCTCCGGCCGCTCTCGTCGAGGTGGCCGCGGAGCGTGGCCAGCACCACGTCGAACTGCTCCTCCGTGTAGATCCGGTTCCCGATCCAGCCGTCACCCAGCCGGGCGGCCCGGCGCAGGGCGGCGTCGCTGTCGCCGCCCACGTAGACGGGGATCGGCCGGTCGGGGGTGGGCGAGATCGACAGCTCGGGCAGGCCGTCCAGGGCGACCGTCTCGCCGGCCCAGAGCGAGCGCAGCGTCGGGAGCATCGCGTCCAGCCGCCGTCCCCGCGTGTGGAAGTCCTGCCCGGTGCCGACGAACTCCTCCTTGCACCAGCCCACCCCGACCCCGAACGTCACGCGGTCCCCCGACAGCACCGCCGCCGTGGACACCTGCTTGGCCACGGTGAACAGGTCGCGGGCGGGCGCGATGTAGACGTTCGGGGAGAAACGCAGGGTCGTGGTCACCGCCGCCATGGCGCCGATCGTCACCCACACGTCCGGCCAGTGCGTACGCGCGTCCCAGCGCGGCCGTCCGGACCGCGAGTACGGGTACGGCGAGGCGAAGTCGGCGTAGAACAGGTGGTCCGACAGCGTGAGCGTGTCGAACCCGCACCGCTCGGCCGCCCGCGCCAGCTCCAGGAACTGGTCGGTGTCGACGAACGAGGCCCCCAGCCAGAATTTCATTGGAACTCCGGGATGACCTTGGTGGCGAACAGCTCCAGGTTCCGCTTGACCGTGTCCAGCGGCAGCACGCCCTGCTGTCCCTGCATGTAGAGCCCGAACCATTCCAGGTCGGGCATGCGGTCGAGCATCCGCTGGATCCCGCGCTTGACGTCGTCCGGCGTGCCGAACAGCGCCATCTCCACGTCGTTCATCCGCTTGGCGTCGCCCTTCTCGGGGGAGATGGGCTTGTGCTTCTCGTCCTCCTTCTTGCGCAGCACCTCCAGGTAGCCGAACGGGCCGAAGAAGGCGGCGAAGTCCTTGGGGATGCTGCGGCCGAAGGTGTTGATGGCCTCCTCGGTGGTGTCCGCGATGCCGACGATCTTGAGGATGCCGGTGTGCTCGCCCAGCTTGTACTGGCGGCCCTGCTTGGCCGACTCCTCCTGGTAGAGCTTGGCCTTGGCGGCGTGGTCGTCGGGGTTGGGGGTGAACATCCACGGCAGGATGTCCTCCTGGGCGGCCCTGATGACCGACCGGTCCGAGATCGTGAACGGCTGCCACAGCTCGGGGTGCGGGTTCTGGTACGGCCTGGGGCAGACCGAGACGGCCTGAACCTTGCCGTCCTCGGAGAGCTCGCCCGGCGCCCCGAACGTCTGGGTCCACTCCTGCGCGGGCCACCCCTCGATGCCCTCGAACGGATACGGCACCTGGTAGTCCAGCACGTCCGACTTGTAGCGCAGCGTCTCCTGCGTCCACGCCATCTTCATGATCTTCAGCACCTCGCCGAAGACGTCGAAGTTCCGCGTGTCGGAGGCCGACCCGTCGGAGCGCGCGGCGGCGGCGTGCCAGCGCTGGCCCAGCACGTTCATCCACCGGTTCTGGTAGCCGCGCGCCACGCCGAGCCGCAGCCGTCCCTTGCAGAACTGGTCGAGCAGCGCCACGTCCTCGGCGGCTCTGATCGGGTCCCAGGCGGGCAGCACCAGGCCGAGCGGCGCGAGCAGGATCCGCTCGGTCCTGGCGGCGAGATCGGTGAGGACCATCAGCGGGTTGACCGAGAACTCCATGCCCTCGGAGTGGAAGTGGTGCTCGGTCATCATGAGCGCGTCGAACCCGAGCTGATCGGCGTGCACGGCTATCTCCCGCACCTCGTGCAGCAGCTTCTGGTACGACTCCGTGTCGCGCCCGATCGGGCGTTTGGCCTTGGCGTTCTCCTCGGCCGCGTACCCGGAGCCGGGAATCTGCGGATTCAGGAAGATAGAAAACTTCACCGGGGACCTCTTTCCGCGGAATGGTCTTCTGCAAGGTACTCTGGAAATCTTAACCGAGCAATCGCTTGGTTAACTAGAAGGAGGTCCCATGCGACTCGGGGTCACGATGTTCACCACGGATCTGACCATGCCGGTCCAGGACCTCGCCCGAGCCGCGGAGGAGCGCGGCTTCGACTCCCTCTACGTGCCCGAGCACACCCACATCCCGGTCTCGCGCCGCACCCCTCCCGCGGCGGGCCAGGACGTGCTGCCCGAGGAGTACAAGCGCACGCTCGACCCGCTCGTCGCCCTGTCCTTCGCCGCCGCCGCGACGCGCCGGCTGCGCGTCGGCACCGGCATCCTGCTCGCCGCCCAGCGCGACCCCATCGTGACCGCGAAGGCCATCGCCACGCTCGACCACCTCTCGGGCGGGCGCGTCGTGGTCGGGGTCGGCTTCGGCTGGAACGTCGAGGAGATCGAGAACCACGGCGTCCCGTACGCGCGCCGCCGCGAGGTGGCCAGGCGGAACATGCTCGCCATGCAGGCGCTGTGGCGGGACGAGGTGGCCTCGTTCGACGGGTTCGAGCCGTCCTGGTCCTGGCCCAAGCCGGTCCAGGATCCGCCGGTGTACGTGGGCGGCGCGGCGGGGCCGAAGCTGTTCGCCCACGTCGCCGAGTACGCCGAGGGCTGGATGCCGATCGGCGGCAAGGGGATCAGGTCGGCGCTGCCGATGCTCCGCGAGGCGTGCGAGAAGGCCGGGCGGCCGATGGCCAAGGTGATCCCGTTCGGGACGCTGCCGACGGAGGAGAAGCTCGACTATTTCGCCGGGCTCGGCATCGAGGAGGCGGTGGCCACCTTGCCCAGCGCGCCTGCGGATACGGTGTTGCCGATCCTTGATGATTATGCGCGACTGATCGATTGCCCGGCATAATCAGGAGATATGTCCCCACTCCGAGCCGATGATCCGCGACAGCTGGGATCGTACCGCCTGTCGCGCAGGCTCGGCCAGGGCGGACAGGGCGTCGTCTACCTCGGCCACTCCGAGCAGGGCGCCCAGGTCGCGATCAAACTGCTGCACGCGAGCCTGTCGGGCGACCCCGACGTGCGGCGCAGGTTCCTGGGAGAGGTGGAGGCGGTCCGCAGGGTGGCCGCGTTCTGCACGGCGCAGCTGATCGACGCCGATCTCGAGGGCGACCGGCCCTACCTGGTCAGCGAGTACGTCGAGGGCCCCTCGCTCCTGGAGCACGTGGTCGCCAAGGGGCCGCGCCTGGGCGGGTCGCTCGAACGCCTGGCCATCGGCACCGCCACCGCGCTCGGGGCCATCCACCGGGCCGGGGTGGTCCACCGGGACTTCAAACCGGGCAACGTGCTGCTCGGGCTCGACGGGCCGCGGGTGATCGACTTCGGGGTGTCCCGGCTCATGGACACCGCGGCCACCACCAACGCGATGCCCGTCGGCACCCCGGCGTACCTGTCGCCCGAGCGCATCAAGGGTGAGTCCGCCGGGCCGCCCGCCGACCTGTGGGCGTGGGGGCTGACGGTCGCGTACACGGCCACGGGGCGGCACGCGTACACGGCGGACACCTACCAGGAGGTCCTGGCCAGGATCCTGTACGGGAAGGCGGACCTCGGGCCGCTGACCGGGCGGCTGCGGGAGATCGTGGCGGCCTGCCTGGCGCCGGAGCCGGGGGAGCGGCCGGACGCGGAGGAGGTGCTGCGGCGGCTGCTGGGCCAGGCGGCAGGGGGCGGCGACGTGCTGTCCTCGGGCGCGCAGGCCGCCGTCGGCCCGTCCGCTGTCTCGCCCGTCACCGGGTCCGGCAGGACGTTCGCCGATCGCGAGCTGAGCACCGCCGGGCTCCGGCTGGTCATGGAGACCGCGCCGCCCAGCGCCGAGCCGGGGCGCATCCACGACCCCGACCCCACGACGAGCTTCCCCGCCGTCAGCCGCGACACCGTTCCCGAGCCTCCGCCCCGCAGGCGGGTGAAAGCCTGGCAGGTGGGCGTGGCCGCGGCGGGCGTGGCCATGGCGGTGGCCGGGTTCGTGTTCTGGCTGCGCGGCGCCCAGGAGCCGGGGCTGGTCGGGACGTGGACGGGCTCGGCCGAGCACTTCACCGCCCAGCGGGTCTTCCCCGTCGAGCTGCGCCTGGGCCCCGACAACGACGGCGGGGCCATGCTGTGGGGATCGGACCTGCACTGCTCGGGGCGGCTCCTGCGGCAGGGGAGCGGGATGGTCTTCACCCTCGACCGGGTCACGGGCGACGAGTGCTATCCGGGGACATTGCGGATGATCCCGACGTCGGCGTCGAACCAGATGGACATCAAGGTGACGCGCGAAGGTAAGGACGAGGTGACCTATTCGGGCACGGTCACCCGCGCATCCTGACCAGCTGTGTCACGGTCAGGCGGCGATGCCCTGACCACCGTTGACTCGGGGCGGCCCGTTGCCTTCAGTAGAAAGCAGGCGAGGGTGGCGGCGAGGGGAGACGCCCGTGCCGACGGCGCAGCCGCTCAGAACGGGGGACCCGCAGCGACTCGGACAGTACGAGCTGTCCGGGCGGCTGGGTGAAGGTGGTCAAGGCGCGGTCTTCCTGGGCTGGAGGAGCGGGGAGACCTACGCGGTCAAGCTGCTGCACGGACCCGTGGGTGACGAGCGGGCGGCGTTCCTGCGGGAGGTCGAGCTGGCCAAGCACGTGGCGAGGTTCTGCACCGCGCAGGTGATCGACGCCGGGTTCGACGAGGGGCGTCCGTACATCGTCAGCGAATATGTCGACGGGCCGTCGCTGCACAGGGAGGTCGCGCTCACCGGGCCGCGGCGGGGCGGGGCGCTGGAGCGGCTGGCGGTCAGCACGGTGACCGCGCTCACGGCCATCCACCGGGCCGGGATCGTGCACCGCGACTTCAAACCGCAGAACGTGCTGCTCGGCTCCGACGGGCCGCGCGTCATCGACTTCGGCCTGGCCAAGGCGCTGGACGCGGCGGCCACGGTGAGCGGGCGCGGGGTGGGCACGCCCGCCTACATGGCGCCCGAGCAGATCACGGCGTCGGCCGTCACGGGGGCCGCGGACGTGTTCTCGTGGGGCGCGACGATGTGCTTCGCAGCCAACGCCACGGCGCCGTTCGGGCAGGACTCGGTCGCGCCGGTGCTGCACCGCATCCTGACCGCGCAGCCCGAGCTGGGACGCCTGGACGGGCGGCTGCGGGCCCTCGTGGAGGCATGCCTGGACAAGGACGCGCGCAACCGGCCCACCAGCAGGGACCTGCTGTTCGAGCTGCTGGGGGAGTCGGAGGTGCCGTCGGAGGTGCTGAGCTCGCCGCCGGCCCACATCCTGCGGGTGCCGCCGCTGGTGCCCGAGCAGCGCTCGTCGGAGCGGGAGCCGATGGCCGAGCCGGAGGCCACGGGGGTGGCCGGCGGCTACCTGCTGCCCGACTCCCGCGCCGGCGCGTCCGCGCCCACGGAGGAGACCGGCGCGTTCACGCCCACGGAAGAGGCCGGAGCGTCCACGCCCACGGAAGGGAGCGTGTCCGCGCCCGCGTCGTTACCCGCGGGCTCCGGGCCGGTGAACGATCCATCACCGGCGGGATTGTCCAGGGTCGCCTGGCCCAGGGCCGCGATCGCGGTGTGCGCCGCCCTGCTGGTGACGGCCGCCGTGCTGCTCACCGCCCACATACCCACGGCGAACACGGCCGAGCGGCCCCAGGCGCCGCAGGGGGCCGGCCCGTCGGTCCCCCCGCAGTCGGATCCGGTGAAGTCCCGGCCTCCGGCAGACAGGACGACCGCGCAGAAGGTCCCGCTCAAGACCACGGGGACGCTGGAGGCGCGCGGGCCCACGACGCCGCCGCCGTCGGCGGTGCGCCCCGCCGCGGTCCCGGTCCCGGCCCTGGCGGGAATGGACAAGGGCGCGGCCACGAAGGCGATCAGACAGGCCGGGCTGGTGCTCGGCACCGTCACCCAGCTCGACTCGCCGAAGCGGATCGGCCAGGTCCTCAGCGCCCAGCCCGCCCCGGGCATGCTGGTGACCAGGGGCAGCAAGGTCTCGCTGGAGGTGTCGGCCGGGGTGCCCGTGCCCGCGGTCACGGGCCTGCAGCGCAAGGCCGCGGAGGGCGCCCTCACCGACGCGGGCCTGGCGGTGGGCGCCGTCACCCGCTCCTGCGTCGACCGGCCGGACGGGCAGGTGCTCTCCACGCAGCCCAAGGCGGGCGGGCGCGTCACGGGCGGCACCTCGGTGGCGCTCACGGTCGCCCGCAACGGCGCCACGGTCCCGTCGGTCGTCGGCCAGGCGCTGGAGGACGGGCGGGCGGCGCTGGTCGCGGCCGGGTTCACGGTGCGGACGAAGGGCCAGGTCGTGGATGACGAGTCGCGGGTGGGCGCGGTCCTCGACCAGAGCCTCCAGGCCGGCACCTGCGCCAGGCCGGGCAGCGCGATCGAGATCGCCTTCGGCCTGGCCGGCCAGTCGGGCCCGGACCCGGGTGAGCCCGGGGAGACCCCCACCACCGGCCCGACCTCAGAGGAGTGACGACTCACGCTCAGTCCTCAGGAACGGTTCCCTCCAGGGTGACCGTCTCGCCGTGCAGCCGCGACCTCTCGGCGGCCCAGGCGATGAGATGGCTGTGCAGGCTCTCGCCCGGCGAGGAGAGGATCGAGGAGCGGTCCCGGGTGGCGACCGCGGTCAGGAACGCGTCGACCAGCGCCTCGTCACCGCCCCCGTGGCCGCCCCGAGCCGTCGCGTCACCGGTGGGGCGGGTGTCGACGGTCTCCTCGCGGCCGGTGACGAAGTCGAAGACGGTCAGGCGGTCGCCGTCTCCCTCGATCCAGCCCCGGGTGCCGAAGATCCGGGTCTGCCGGTGGAGGGAGGGGGTGAAGGCGGTCATGGTGAACGACGCGGTCGCGCCGCCCTCGAACTCCATGTTCACGACCTGGTGGTCGACCACGTCGTTGTCGCAGGCGTACACGCACCTGCCGTACGGGCCCGTCCGCAGCGCCGCCAGCACGCCGGCCTCGGAGACGTCGTCGGTGAGCACCGAGAGCGGCCACTCCGCGCGCCCGGCCAGCGGCAGGTAGATGCGCTTGGCCGAGTACGGGCACGTCGCCTCGACCGCGCAGTCCAGGCAGCGGTCGGCGGCGCCCTCCGGGCGGTTCTCCGGGCGGAAGTGCTTGAGCCCGCCGAACGACGACACGCGCGTGACCTGCCTGCCGGTGAGGTGCACCAGCCAGTCGAGGTCGTGGCTCGACTTGGCCAGCAGCATGAACGTGGACTCGTCGGCGCGGCGCCAGTTGCCCCGCACGTACGAGTGCGCCTGGTGCCACCACCCGACCGGCTCCAGGTGCTGGACGCTGACGATCTCGCCGATCCTGCCCTCGTCCAGCAGCGCCTTCAGCGCCCGCGTGTACGGCGTGTACCGCAGCACGTGGCAGACGGCGAAGACGGCGTCGGACCGTCCGGCGGCCGCGACGATGCGCCGGCAGTCGTCCTCGGAGACCGCCATCGGCTTCTCCAGCAGGATGTCGTAGCCCAGCTCGGCGAAGCGCACCGCGGGCTCGACGTGGTCCCTGTCCTGGGTCGCGATGATCACCGCGTCCGCCTGGCGGGGGAGCGCGGCCAGCTCGCGCCAGTCCGCGTACGCCTCGGCCTCCGGGAACCTGGCGCGGCGGGCCTCCAGCGGATCGGCCACCGCGACCACCCGCGCCCGGCCGCTCCCGGTGGCGTGGCGGGCATAGGAGGAACCTCGCGAACCCGCGCCGACGATGGCGAGTGTGACCATTTCGCCTCCATATATGTAACCAGTTCACGTATGTCGGCCGATGCTAGGATCCTGGCTGTTGCTCGTCAATGGGGAGTCGCAGGGGAGTTATGACGAAGGGTCTCATAAGTTGACCGAGCTTCGCCCGGGTGACGCGTCCCTGCTGCGCAAGGTGAACACCCAGATCACGCTCCGAGCCCTGCGCCGCGAGGGCGTGGCCACGCTGACCCGGCTCGGCCGCATCACCGGGCTGTCCAGGCAGACGGTGGAGGCGGTGCTCGACGAGCTGGGCGAGCGCGGCCACGTCAGGGAGGTGCCGCCCGACGAGGGCGTGATGGGGCGGCCCGCGCGGCGGTTCGGGTTCCGCGCGGACGCCGGCTACGTGGTGGGCGTGGAGGTCGGGGGCGACGGGATCGTGGCCGCGCTGGCCGATCTCAACGGCGAGGTGATCGCCTGGGAGCGGGCCGACGTCTCCGGCGACGCCGCGGCCCACGAACGGCTGGAGGCGGCCCGGCGTACGGCACTGACGTGCGTGGACGGCGCGGGCGTCGCGCGCACGCGGGTGTGGGCGGTCGCGGCGGGCACCCCGGGCATCGTGGACCGCACCGGCCGGGTGACGTTGTCGATCACGCTGCCCGGCTGGACGGGCGTGGACCTGGCGGAGCTGGCCGGGCGCTGGTTCGGCGGCACGGCGCTGGCCGCCAACGACGCCA
>NZ_JBSFTC010000195.1:0-21647 GCF_053590415.1 Nonomuraea sp. NPDC003201 | reverse complement strand
CCCTGCAGACCGACTTCCCCGGCTGCGTGACCAAGGTCTACGGCGACAAGAAGGCCGCCATGGTGATCGAGGCCGACTTCGTGGCCGTCTCCGCGAGCCCGATCGGGCCGGGCTGCGCATGATCATGTCGACGCCGGCGCTGGAGGGGGAGGCGCTGAAGACGTTCACCATGGCGGAGGGGCCGCTCGCCGAGGCGATCGCGGCGCGCACCGGCGTCGATCCCGGGCGCGACCTGTTCCCCGCCGTCGTGGCCGCCGCGGTGGCCGGGGCCATCCGGGTGGCGGGGCGGCGCTGGCTGGAGCCCGGCAACACCGAGTCGTTCGCGGCCATCCTGCGCCACGCCCTGTCGGTCGTCCTGCCCGCCGCGCCGCCCGAAGGACCCCAGAGGTAGCCGCGCCGCCCGAAGGACCCCGGGTAGCAGGCGCTCAGTGCTGGGCCGAGGCCAGGTCCAGCCGGGCGGGGGTACGCCACCAGACGGCCACGGCCGCCAGCAGCATGAGGACGGCGCCGTACAGGCTGGTCGTCCGCAGCGATTCGGTGAAGGCGAGCGTGGCCTGGGCGGCCAGGTCGGAGGAGCCGATCGCGCGGGCGGCCGCCAGCGCGCCGCCGAGCGACTCGCGCACCGCGTCGGTGGCGTTCCCGGGCAGCTCGGCCCGGTAGAGGGCGGCGGCCAGGCTGCCCAGCACCGCGACGCCGAAGGTGCCGCCGATCTCGTACGAGGTCTCCTCGATGGCGGCCGCGCTGCCCGCCTTCTCCGCCGGGGCGCCCGCCATGATCACGGCGGAGGCGATGGCCAGCGAGCCCATGCCCGCCCCGATCAGCAGGATCGACACGGCCACCCAGAGGTAGGTCGTCGGGGCGATCCAGAGCACCACGAAGCCGAGCCCGCCGATCACCAGCCCGCCGGCCAGCACCGTACGCGCGCCGATCCGGGTGGCCAGGGCCGGCGCCAGCGGCGAGAGGACCGCGGAGCCGACCGCCATGGGCAGCATGGCCAGGCCCGTCTGCAGCGGCGAGTAGCCCTGGACGAGCTGCGCCCACTGGACCATGAGCAGCATCATGCCCGCCATGGCGATCGAGGTGGTGAAGGCGGCCAGGGTGCCGGAGGTGAAGGCGCCGCCGCGGAACAGCCGGACCTCCAGGAGGGGGTCGGGGCGGCGCAGGCACCGCCGGACGAACCAGGTCAGCGTGATCGCGGCCAGGACGGCCGTGAGCGCGGTCCACGCGTCCAGGCCCTCGGTGGCCACGTGCTTGATGGCGTAGACCAGGGCGATCATGCCGACCATCGACAGCACCGTGCCCAGGGCGTCCCAGCGGCCGGGGTCGGGGTTGCGCGACTCGGGCAGCAGGAGCAGCCCGGTGACGACGGCGACGGCCATGACCGGAACGTTCACCAGGAACGCGGCGTGCCAGCTGAAGGCCTCCAGCAGCAGCCCGCCCACGATCGGGCCGAGCGCGCCGCCCACCGCCGCCATCGCGGCCCACACGCCCAGCGCGGTGGCCCGCTCGCGGGCGTCGGTGAACAGGTTGCGGATCATCGACAGGGTCGACGGCATGATCATCGCACCGCCGACGCCGAGCAGCGCCCGTACGGCGATCACCTCGGCCGGGCTGTCGGCCCACAGCACGGCGACGGAGGCCAGGCCGAAGAGGACGAAGCCGGAGACGAGCATGCGCTTGCGCCCCCAGCGGTCACCCAGCGCGCTGAGGGCCACCAGCAGGCCCGCCACGACCAGGGAGTAGACGTCGATCATCCACAGCAGTTCGACCGCGCCCGGCCGCAGGTCGGCCGAGATCTGCGGCAGTGCCACGTTGAGGATGGTCATGTCCATCGTGATCAGCAACAGGCTGGCCGACAGGACGGCCAGCGCCGCCCAGCGTCTGGGGTTCAGCTCGGTCATCGTGTTCGTCATGGGGGTCCTCCAAAAGAAATGGGTGGTGGCGCAGGGTCACACGGCGAACCCCGGCGACCTGGGCGATCCCGGTCGTCGGGGTGGCTGGGCACGTATGGGGGGTGGAGGACGCCTGCTCGGGCTCCCGCTTCAGCCGGCGTCGGCATCCTCCGCCGCCACCAGCTTGAGCAGGCGGTCGTGGAGTGCCTTCCTGACCGGCTCGGACAGGGGGATCATGCTGGTGGCCCGCCACAGCCACAGCCCGTCGACGGCCAGCTGCGCCAGGAGCAGGTCGATGTCACGCGGGTCGGTCGAGGTGGGCGGCGGGGCCCAGCGGCCGATGAGGTCGTCCCACGCCTCGGCCAGCGCCGGCGTGGTGACCGACTCGACCATGAACGCCAGGTCCGCCTTGCTCGCCAAACCGTGCGCGCCCACCCGTACGTAGGCCTCGACGGCCTCCTGCGGCGAGGCGTCCGCCAGCGGCTTGCCCAGCTCGGCGACGAGCTGCGCCTCCCACGCGTCGGTCAGATGCCGCTGGATCGCCACCAGCAGCTCCTCGCGCGTGCGGAAGTGGTACATGAGCCCGCCCTTGGTCACGCCGGCCTCCTCGGCCGCCGACTCCAGCGTCAGGGCGGTGATGCCGTCGCGCTCCGTCACGCGGATGGCGGCGTCCAGGATCCGGGTCCTCTGGCTCGGTCGCATGATCGTAACTGTACCATCCAGAAGGTACAGTTACTCATCGACGCCGCGGCCACCCGGTGACGGCGGACGCGGTCAGGCCGGACGCAGGGCCTTGAGGGTGAGCTCGACGAGGGCGTCGGCGTACTCGGGGGTGAGCGGGCCCGAGCGGTGCAGCCAGCGCTGGAACAGGGGGGCGTACAGGAGCTCCAGTGCCAGGTCGAGGTCGGCGTCCTCGGCGATCTGGCCGGCGCGCTGCGCGCTGCGCAGCCGGGCCTTCTTGGCCTCGTCGACCGGGCCCGCCAGCTTCTCGCGGTACTGGGCGGCGAGGTCGGGGTCGTTGATGATCTCCATGTTGAGCGCCCTGATCGGCGCCTCGAACGCCGGGTCGGCGAACTCGGCCACCGTCGCCCGCATCACCAGCTTGAGATCGGCCTCGATGTCGCCCGTGTCGGGCAGCGTGATGCTGTCGCCGACCTGGCTGAGGGCGAGGAAGGCGTCGAAGATCACCGCTCCCTTGGAACGCCACCAGCGGTAGATCGTCTGCTTGCCCACGCCCGCGCGGGCGGCGATGGCCTCGATCGAGATCTTGGCGTATCCCATCTCGGAGACCAGCTCGCGGGCCGCTTCGAGGACGGCCTGCCGCGAGCGCTCACTGCGGCGGGCGGGGTCGGGGCTTTTCGACATGCGGGTCAGCATAGCAGCAAGGCGAGACGATACGGTCCGTCTTGCTAGCGCTCGACGCCGGCGATGACCGTGGTCACCATCCTGCGGACGGCGGCGGGCTCCGGCGGGGCTCCCGTCCGGTCGGCGAACAGCAGGTGCCCGGCCCCGATCAGGGTCGGGGCGAGCGTGTCGACGTCGGCGTCCGCCGCGAGGCGCCCCAGGTCCCGCTCGGCGCGGAGGTAGGCGGCGATCATGGCGCCGGCCTCCGTCAGGAGCGGGACGCCGACCGGCCAGGACCGGCGCAGCCGGGCGCGCAGCTCGTCCCGGAAGGTGACGAGGGCGACGATCGACACGGCGACCGACCCGAACACGGTCGTCAGCGCGCCGGCGAGATTGCCCGCGACGGTGCCGGTCCCGGCGGACTCGCGCAGCGCGGCGGCCTGGGCGTCCATCCGGGCGACGCGATCGAGCACGAGCTCGGCCAGGAAGGCGTCGAAGTCCTCGAAGTGCCGGTGCAGGACGCCCTTGGCGCAGCCGGCCTCCGCGGTGACCGCCCGGCTGGTCAGCGCGCTCGGCCCGTCCCGCAACAGGATCCGCTCGGCGGCGTCGAACAGCTGCTCACGCACGTCCCGGAGGGCCACCCCTGTCGGCACCGTCGCATCCCGCCTTCCATCGTCCGGCCTCGCCGGGTTGACGAGTGGGCACATGCCCATTCATAGTGGGCGCATGCCCACTATATCTCAGCCGGGAGCCTCTCTTCCCGAGCCCGAGCCGCATCAAGCTCGGCAGATGGCGGAATCGTTCGGCGTGGACGCCGAGCGCTACGACCGGACCCGGCCCCACTACCCCGACGCCATGGTGGCCCGGATCGTCGCCGGCAGCCCCGGGCCCGACGTCCTCGACGTCGGCTGCGGCACCGGCATCGAGGCCCGGCAGTTCCAGGCGGCCGGCTGCAAGGTGCTCGGGGTCGATCCCGACGCGCGGATGGCCGGCTTCGCGCGGCGCGAAGGGCTCGAGGTCGAGGTGTCGACGTTCGAGACCTGGGAGCCCGCCGGACGGGACTTCGACGCCGTCGTCGCCGGACAGGCCTGGCACTGGGTGGACCCCGTCGCCGGCGCGGCCAAGGCGGCGCGGGTGCTGCGTCCCGGCGGGCGGCTGGCGGTGTTCTGGAACGCCTTCCAGACCCCGCCCGATCTCGGTGCGGCCATCGCCGAGGTCTACCGCAGGATCATGCCCGACGCGCCGATCTACCAGCGCATGATGTCCGACGCGGACGCGTACGTGTCGCTGAGCGCCAAGGCCGCCGACGGCATCCGGCAGGCGGGCGCGTTCGGCGACGTGGAGGAGTGGCGCTTCGACTGGGAGCGGCCCTACACCCGCGACGAGTGGCTCGACCTGGTGCCCACCACCGGCGTCCACACCCGGCTCCCGGCGGCCACGCTGCGGGAGGTGCTCGCGGGCGTCGGCGCCGCCGTCGACGCGGCAGGGGGCGGCTTCACGATGCGCTACACCACGGTGGTGGTCACCGCGGCACGCGGCGCCTCCTGACCCCCTACGGCTCCCCCACCCTGACCACCAGCCCGCGGATCTCGTAGCCGCCGATGTCGTTGTTGAAGCTCACGCGCGGCGCCGACGCCATCCGCACGCCGTCCATGGCGAACAGGCGGCCGAGGAAGACGTCCGTCTCCAGGATGGCGATGTTCGCTCCCGGGCACCGGTGCGGCCCGTCGCCGAAGGACAGCGCCGCGGCGCTCGTGCCCCCGTCGATGGCGCGGCCGGGGCAGACCGACAGCGGCAGCGAGCCCACGGCTCGGGGATCGGTGTTGGCCGCGTCGACGAACACCTCGATCACCGCGCCCGGTGGCACCGTGACCGGCCCGTCGGCTCCGGCCAGGTCGAGAGCGGCGGTGGTGCGCCGGCGCAGCCGCCCGACCACGGGTTCGAGCCGCAGGATCTCGTGCAGGACGGCGAGGCGGCCGGGCTCGTCCGCCGCGCGGTAGCGCTCCAGCAGCGCCTCGTCGGCGAACAGGTGCCAGGCCGCGACGCAGATGAACTCGCGCGTGGTCACCATGCCGGCCGCGGCGAAGGTCAGGCACTCGCCGAGGATCTCGGCGTCCGTGCACCCTTCGGAGATCAGGTGCGAGATGAGGTCGTCGCGCGGCTCGCGGCGGTGGGCGCGGATCGCCGGGCGCACGTCGGCCAGGTAGACGCTCAGCCAGCTCACGTTCTGCCTGACCAGCCAGTAGATCCCGCTCGGGCTGGTCAGGCCGGGCCGGCCGAACTTCTCGGGGAAGAACCGTTCCAGTCTGGCGCGGATCCCGGGCCTGCTGGAGGTGAGGCCGATGATCGCGCTCGCCACCTCGATCGCCATGCCGAAGCTCAGCTCCGACAGGTGCGCCTCCCCCGTCGCCCGCAGCTCGGCGAGCCGGCTCTCCGCGACCCGCGCCATCAGGTCGCGATACCGCTCGTCCACCCTGCGGGGCGTGAAGAACCGCGCGGTCTGGCGGCGGTCCTCGCGGTGCTCGGGCCCGTCGCGGTAGAGGACCGGCCGCCGGATCCTGGCGGGCAGCTTCTCCACGGTCTCGATGCCCAGCCCGGCCTGGACGGTGTCGTAGCTGCGCAGCACGGAGCGGGCCTGCTCGTGGCCGCGGACCTCCCACGTGCCGTCGTCGGCGCGCCGGACCGGGCAGGCCCCGGGTGCGGCCTGGCGCGGGATCTTGCGCGTGTCTTCGCTGTGGTCGTTCACGCCGGCACGTCTCTCCCTGTCGTCGGGCCGCCGTTGACCATGCTCGTCCCCGTACGGCGTCAGATCAAGGGAACGGGGTGTCCGGGAAATACCGGATGTCATGGTTCGACTTGACTGATGATCTTCGATGCACCAGATTGTTCGCGACTTTTCGGACCGTTCCCAAGGAAACCCATGAAACGAGCCATCATCGGTGCCGCCGTGGTCGCGGGCGTGGTGCAACTCACCGCCACGCCCGCGCAAGCGGCACCCAAGATCGACCCGGTCAAGGCGCTCAAGGCCGAGTTAGCCGCCGGCAGAGCCGTCAACGTGCAGTCCACGGCCAAGGTGACGTACACGCGCAGCCTGGTCGTCACCTCGGGGCTGGAGGGCACGATCGGGTTCGACCGGCGCGGCGCGGCCGCGTCCGATGTGGCCCAGACCCTGCAGTACAGCAAGGACCTCCTCCGCAGCGTGAAGCGGACGAAGCCGGCGGAGGTCGAGGCCCTGCAGCAGGGGCCCATCAGGATGATCTCCACCCGGGACGTGAGCTACGTCTCCGGCCCGATCGTCGAGTCCGCGTTGCCTCAGGGCACGAGCTGGGTGCGCTACAGCCGGGCCGCTCTGCCGCCGAGCAATCTGGTGCTGAACGTCCTGGAGCCCGCCACGCTCAAGACGCTCCTGTCCCACCGCACCTCGTGGCGTGACGGCGTGCTGAAGGGCTCCATCAAGGCCACCAAGCTCGCGGCGGCCTCCCCCTCGTTCGCGTCGCGCTTCGGCACGCGCTCCAGGAGCGGCCGCGACGGCAAGATCACCTACACCCTCTGGTTCGGCGGTGACGGCCTGGTCGAGCGGCTGTCCGCCAAGGCCGTCCTGCCCTACGGCAAGAGCTCCATGACGGTCGAGTCGAGCACCCGCTACGCGGACTGGGGTCGCGAGGTCACCGTTCTCCTGCCCCTGCAGGGAGACGTGCTCGACCGGGACCAGCTCGGAGACAAGGCCCCGGCCGCGGTCCCGGGGATCTGGAACTAGACGCCGGTCTTTTGCCCGGCCGTGCCTCATGAGGGCCGGCCGGGATTGCCCGGCTCCGGAGCATGCCCTCGCGGGTGATATGAAGTTGTTTGAGTGCTTTGTCCAGAATGTACGTGCATCGCACCCCCAACCTCCTGTCCCCTGCCAAAGAGGCTGTTCTCCCCGATGCCCGGATATATCAGGAAAAGCTTGGCGGTGGCGCTGGCCGTCGTCCTCGCCTTGACCGTCGCGTCCCCGTCGAGCGCGGGGGCCGTCGCCGCGCCCAAGCGGCCGAACATCATCTTCTTCCTCGTCGACGACCTGTCCGCCGAGCTGCTCCAGTACATGGACACGGTCAAGAGCCTGAGCCACGGCGGCACCACGTTCACCGGCTACTACGTGGCCGACTCGCTCTGCTGCCCGTCCCGCGCCACCATGTTCACCGGCCAGTTCCCGCACAACACGGGCGTGCGGACCAACCAGGGCTACGACCACGGCGGCTACGGGGCGTTCGCCAAGCACGAGGGCAGGACGTACGCCGTCTCCCTGCATCAGGCCGGATATCGCACGGGCTACCTCGGCAAGTACATCAACGAGTATCCCGCGGGCCCCGGCTACCACGTCCCGGCCGGCTGGGACGAGTGGCACGTGACGGCGAGCGGCGGCTACAACGAGTTCCGGTACAAGCTCACCCGCTACATCAAGGAGGAAGCGGGCGGCCGGCGGCCGATCGACGCCTCCGGGGGCAGGTACCTGGTCGACGAGCTGGGGCAGCGGGCGGTGGGCTTCATCGAGCGGTCCCGCCGGTACACCCCCGGCGAGCCGTTCTTCCTCCAGGTCTCGCCGTTCTCGCCGCACAACAGGGTCAACGTGAAGCGCGGCGACACGGAGCCGCGCTTCCCGCCCGCGCCGAGCGACCGGCCGAAGGACCGCTTCCCCGCCGGGGAGTTCCCCCATGGCGACTGCGGCGGCCCCGACTGCGACTCCATCGACGTGACCACCCTGCCGTCGTTCAACGAGGACACCACCGACAAGCCCTCCTGGGTACGGCGGGAGCCCCTCGGCCCGAAGATCACCGAGAAGCTCCGCGAGGACTTCCGCGACCGGATCCGCATGGTGCAGTCGATCGACGACATGGTGCAGCGCGTCCTGTCCGCGCTGACCGAGGAGGAGAAGCTGAACACGTACGTCGTGTTCACCAGCGACAACGGCTTCCACCTCGGGCAGCACCGCCTGGTGCGCGGCAAGGCCACGGCCTACGACCACGACGTACGGGTGCCGCTCCTGGTCAGGCGCCCGGCCTCGGGGCCGCGCGGCGACCTCGTGACGCCCGCCATCGCCCAGAACGTGGACCTGTTCGCGACCTTCCTCGACATGGCCGGCGTCGGCGCGGCGACGCGTGACAGCCGCGACGGCCGCAGCCTGCTCCCCCTCATCCAAGGTCAGAACGTCACCGGCTGGCGCGACGCCGCGCTGATCGAGCACGTCAAGCCGGACCCCCACGCGCCCGGCCGGCCCGACCCCGACGCGGACGCCATGAAGAAGGGCAACTCCCGGCCGCCCACCTACTCCGCCGTGCGCACGGGCGGGGAGCTCTACGTCGAGTACAAGGGCGATCCGCGGCCCGAGTACTACAACACCGTCACCGATCCGCGCGAGGAGTCCAACGACCCCGGCAACGCCAGGACCGCCGCCCTGAGCAAGGTCCTCGACGGCCTGAAGAGGTGCGGCAAGCCGGGCGCGATGGACTGCTGGACGGCCGCCCACCTGCGCTGACTCCTCAGAAGGCGAAGCCGCCCGGGCGGGCGTTGCGGTCGGCGATCAGGCCGGCCAGGGTGGCGACGGCGATCTCGGGCGGGGTGCGCGAGCCGATGTTGAGCCCGATGGGCCGGTGCACCCGGGCGACCTCCTCGGGCGGCACGCCGAGGTCGGCCAGCGCCCGAACGTGCGGCGCGGTGTGGCGGGCGCTGCCCATGATGCCGACCCACCGGACGGGGAACTTGAGCACGTCGCGCAGGACCGGTCCGATCTCCTCGCGGTGATGGTCGGTGAGCACCACGTCGGCCGTCGCGTCGAGCCAGGCGCCGAGCCCGGTCACCGCCGTGAATCCCTGGAGGCGGCGCTCAGGATCGGGCTCGAACAGGATCGGGCGGAAGCCGAGCTGGGCGCCGAACCTCAGCAGGCACTCGGCCACCGGGGAGGCGAAGACGGCGACCAGCGTCCGCCCGGCCGGCTCGACGGGGCCCTCGCTGCCGGCCTCGCTGTGGGCCTCGCTGTGGGCCACTGTGCACGCCCGGTCCTCTGCGTCATGGGTGTGGGCCATACTCGCAGTCTGACACGTGGGGCCCATCGCGTGCTCGAGCACGCCGACGAAGATCGTATACGCTTCGGCAATGGACGCCGACCCCAGGATCGACCGTACGAAGCCGCATTCCGCCCGGGTCTGGAACTACCTGCTCGGCGGGCAGGACAACTACGACGTGGACCGCGAGGCCGGGGACACCCTGCTGCGCGTGTTCCCCGATTTCGCGCAGGTGGCCACGCTCCAGCGCGAGTTCCTCCGGCGAGCGGTGACCTACCTCGTCGCCGAGGCGGGCATCCGGCAGTTCCTCGACATCGGCTCGGGCCTGCCCACCGCCGACAACACGCACGAGGTGGCGCAGCGCCTCGCGCCCGAGTCCCGCGTCGTCTACGTCGACAACGACCCCCTGGTGCTCGCGCACGCCCGCGCCCTGCTCGCCGGGACCCCGGAGGGCCGGACGGCCTACGTCGAGGCCGACGTGCGCGACCCCGGCACGATCCTCGCCGCGGCGGCCGAGACCCTGGACTTCTCCCGGCCGATCGGCCTGATGATGCTCAGCATCGCCGGCCAGATCCCCGACGACGACCTCGCCGCCGATCTCGTCCGCCGGTACGTCGCGGCGCTGCCGCCCGGCAGCCACCTGGCGCTGTCCGACGGCGCCGACGTCAACCCCTCGCTGGTGGCGGCGGTGAGCTCCTACAACGAGCGGGCCGCCTTCCCGTACACGCTGCGCAGCCCCGAGCGGCTCGCCGTCCACTTCGCGGGGCTCGAACTCGTGGACCCGGGCGTGGTCTCCACGCCGCTCTGGCGGCCCCCGGCGGGAGCGCCGCCCCAGCCTGCGGTGATCAACGCGATCTGCGGCATGGGCCGCAAGCCCTGACGTGCGGGCGGCCCGGCGGGGTGCGCCGGACCGCCGCGCGGGTCAGGTGAGCTGGATGTAGTCGAGTTCGGCGTAGCCGGTGCCGCCGGAGAAGAACGGCGAGCCCTTGGCCAGGCGGATCACGTTGTACCCGGCCCGGAGGGTGACGCTGGTGCTGACGGTGGCGCCGAACTCGCCCCACGCCGCGGTGGGCGGGTAGCTGACCGTGCTCCAGGAGCCGCCGTTGTAGGCCAGGCCCTGGGTCGCGGTGGCGCCGGTGCCGTTGGCGTAGCCGATGGTCATCGTGTACGAGCGCGCCGTGGGCACGTTCACCACGAAGTCGACGTAGCTGTCGGTACGCGGCGTGCCCGAGTTGTCGATCCGGCCCACGTAGCCGCCGCCCGACGCGCTGGAGGCGCTGAGCCGCTGGGCGCGGAAGACGGAGGCGTTCTCGGCCTCGTACCGCTGCTGGTAGGCGGGCACCCCGCTGACCGGCTCGACGACGAGCTGGTAGGCGCTGGTGGCCACCATGTTGGGCACGGACACGCTGAGCTGGCCCCCGCTGACCGTCCGGGTGGTCGTGGAGATCGTGGTGGGGGCGGTGACCGCGGCGAAGCGGCCGCTGGACGGGGTGGAGGTCAGCGTGACGCGGACGCTGGAGCCGAGCGCGCCGAGGCCCGTGAGATTGACGGTGTTGGTGCCGGCCTCGTTGCCGAACGCCACGTTGACGATCTTGCGGGTGCCGTCGTAGGAGGCGAACCCGTCCAGGCCGGTCGTCGTGGTCGTCGTGGTCGTGACCATGTTCCCGGCCATGTCGCCGTACCACTTGTACAGCCACCAGGTGCCGGTGGGCTGGTTGTTGTTGACGACCAGGCCGTTCATGGTGCCGTACTCGTACCAGAAGGCCCGGTGGGCGGACTCCACGCCGCCCCGCTCCAGCTTGGCGACGTAGCTGGCGATCCGGCCGGGCACGTCGACCTCGCCGGTGGCGGCGTACTCGTTGATGGAGATGCGGCGCGGGCTGATGCCGAGCGAGGACTCCAGGTTGCGGTAGTCGGCGATGTCGGAGGCGATCCTGGTGGGGTTCTGCAGCTCGTGCCAGCAGATGATGTCCGGCAGGGTGCCGGTGTTCTTGGCGTTGGTGAGGAACGACTGCATCCAGGAGCGGTTGTAGGTGGCGGTGCTGGGGCCGACGATCGGCGTGAGCGTGTCGAGCGCGCGCACCGCCCGGTACGTACGCACCCAGGCGTCGTTGAAGTTGCCCGCGGCGCCGGTGTTCCAGGTGTAGTCGGGCTCGTTCCAGAGCTCCCAGCCGATGACGTTCGTGACCGTGGTGGCCGACAGCCGGGCGTTGACCATGGTGTTGACCTTGGCCAGCCAGTCGTCCCAGCTCACCCACCTGTAGGGGAAGTCGGGATAGATGTCGGGCATCCGGATGAACTCGCCCGCGCCGGCCCGGGTCGCCTGCGGGGACACCAGCAGGGAGTCGCCGCCGGGCGGCTGGCCGTTGGGGCGCTGGCCGACGCCGGGCGCGGGCTGGGTCAGGGAGTTGACCTTGATCGGGAGGAGGGTGGAGTCGGCCGGGCGGGAGTTCTCGGCCAGGCCGTACAGGCCACCGGAGGCGACGTGGGTGACCGGCCGGAACGGCTGCGCGACGTTGACGGTCAGCGTCGCGCCGGCGGCCGCGGCCGGGGGTGAGACGGTCACCAGGGCAGTGGCCGTGGTGACCAGGGCTAAGGCGAGCACTCGGAATCGGGACATCGTGTCACTCTCCTTCGATGGGCAACCAGACACGCATGCTCGACGGGCCGCGACGGGCCCACGAGTGGTACGGCCGCAGCGGCACGTCGAACCACTCGACGTCCGCCGCGGAGGCAGCCGCGGCGCCGGAATAGGCCCACGGCCGGTCAGGGGGTGCGGCCAGGCGGCCGCGGACCAGCACTTCGCCGGGCTCGGCCCGGGGGCCGGATCGGGGGTCGCTTCGGGGATCGATCGTCAGGGCGTCGAGCCCGCCGGGGTGCGGGAGGTCGTGGGACTCGGCGCACAGGACCTCGGGGCCGCGCTCGACGGCGACGCAGCCGCGTACGGCGTCGATGCGGGGGTCCGGCCAGGTGAAGCGGGGCTCCATCGGCAGTTCGAGCGTGATCACCTCGCCCGCCCGGAACGCCCGCCGCACCGTGGCCATGCCGGGCTCGACCGGCCGCGCCCGCCCGTCCTCGGCGAGCGTGGCCCCGGCGGCCCAGGAGGGCACCCGCAGCGCCAGCGTCCAGAGCCCGTCGGCGAGGATCCGGACGCGGACGGTTCCGCTGTCGGGGTAGGCGGTCTCGACCTCCACCGCGACCTCCCGCCCGTCCGGCAGCTCGGCGCGGACGGTCGAGGGGGCGTACTGGTGGAGCTGCAGGCCGTCGTCGTCGGTGGTGGCGAGGTAGCCCTGGAGGCCGGCCAGGGTGCGGGCGACGTTGGTGGGGCAGCAGGACACGTCGAACCAGGCGGCCCTGACCCCGGCCTCGGCGCGCGGGCTCACCTCGTCCGGGTCCGCCTCCCGGCCCGGAGCCCGCTGGTGGAGGGGGTTGGCGTAGAAGAACGCCCTGCCGTCGGGGCTCGGGGAGGTCGCGATGACGTTGTAGAGCGTGCGCTCGATCAGGTCGGTGTAGCGGACGTCGCCGGTGGCGAGGTGGAGGCGCCAGGAGACCATGATCGAGGCGACGCCTGCGCACGTCTCGCAGTACGCCCGGTCCGGCGGCAGCTCCCAGTCCTCGCCGAAGCCCTCGTCCTGGTGGCGTGAGCCCATGCCGCCCGTGATGTACGTGCGGCGCGCGACCGAGCGCTCCCACTGCCGCTCCACCGCCCGCAGCAGCTCGTCGTCCCCGCGCTCGACGGCGACGTCCACGGCGGCGGCGGTCAGGTAGAGCGCGCGGACCGCGTGGCCGCGCCACACGTCGGCCTCCCGGATCGGGATGTCGTCCTGGAAGTAGGCGCGGCCCAGGGGGATGTCCCTGAGCGTGCCGTGCCCGCGGCGGTCGAGGAAGATCCGCGCCTGCTCGACGTAGCGCTCCTCCCCCAGCGCCCGGCCGAGCTCGGCCAGGCCGACCTCGATCTCCGGATGCCCGCAGATCCCGGGCCGGCCGTCCGCGCCGAAGGTGCGGCACACGTGGTCGGCGGCGCGGCGCGCGACCCGTACGAGGTCGTCCTCGCCGTGCGTGCGCAGCCGGGCCACCGCGGCCTGCAGGAGGTGACCGGTGTTGTAGAGCTCGTGGCCCATCTCCAGGTCGCTGTAGCGCGGCGGCTGCGTGCCGTGCCCGAAGCAGGTGTTGAGGTAGCCGTCCGGGTCCTGCGCGCGGGCGATCCGCCCGGTGAGCCGCTTGATCGCCGCCTCCGCCCCCGTGTCGCCGGTACGGCCGCTCTCCCAGGCCAGGGCCTCCAGGAGCTTGTAGACCTCCGAGTCGGAGAACGACCAGCCGGGGCGGTCGGGCGCGGTCGTCCCGTCGGCGACCCGGTCGAAGTTGGCGAGCCAGCCGAGGCGCTCCATCCACGACTCGCAGTGGGCGAGCGTCGCCGCGGCGTTCACGGCCTGCCGGCTCCCCCAGAACCCTCCGGTGATGGAGACCTGCGCGAGCCCGAGGGGGCGTACCCGGCCCTGGGACGGCAGCACGGGGCTGGTCATGTGGTGAACCTTTCGACGGATTGCTGTTCAGTCCTTCACGGCGCCCGCGGTGACCCCGGCGGCGATGTAGCGCTGCGCGAGGACCAGCAGGAAGGCCGCGGGGACGGACGCGATCACGGCGGTCGCCATGATCGAGTTCCACTGCGTGGTGTTGTTGCCGATGTAGCGGAAGATGCCGAGCGTGATCGGGATCACGTCGCTGTTGCGGTTGAGGGTCGAGGCGAAGATGAAGTCCGACCACGCCCACAGGAACGCGAAGAGCGAGACCGTGATCACCGAGTTGCGGCTCAGCGGCAGGATGATCGACCGGAACGTCCGCCAGGTGCTCGCCCCGTCGATCTGCGCGGCGGCCATGAGCTCGCCGGGGATGCTCGCCATGAACGCCCGGAAGAGCAGCACCGCGAACGGCACGGCCAGCGTCGAGTCGGCGACGATCAGGCCGGGGACGGTGTTGAGCATCCCGAGCCTGATGTAGATGGCGTAGAAGCCCATGGCCATGACGACCGCGGGGATCATCTGCGCGACGAGGAGCAGGAAGTCGATCCCGCGCGCGCCGCGCGGGCGCAGCTTGGCCAGCGAGTAGCCCGCGGGCAGGGCGACGAGCAGCGTGAGCGCGACGGTGCCGAGGCCGATGAACAGGCTCGTGGCCAGGGCCGGCAGTTGCTGGGCGAACGCCGCCGCGTACCCCTCGAACGTGGGGTTCCAGGGGAACCAGTGGGGCGGGTCGGCCCGCATGTCGCCCGTTCTGGTCAGTGAGACGTTGAACATCCAGTAGACCGGGAACAGCATCACCCCGACGAGGACGACGCCTGCCGCGGTCTTCCAGCTCTTCATGCGCGCTCCTCCTTGCGCTGCAGGTGCACGTGCAGGAGCCCGGCGGCGAAGGCGATGAGGATGAGCAGGTTGCCGACGGCCGCCGCCGGTGAGAAGTCGGGCTGGCCGGTGCCGAACGCCTCCCGGTACGACCAGGTGGCCAGCGTCGTCGAGGCGTCCGCCGGGCCGCCCTTCGTCATGATCCAGATGATGTCGACGACCTTGAGCGTGTAGATCAGGCCGAGCAGCAGCGTGATCGCCGACACCGGGCGCAGCAGCGGGAAGGTGATGCGCCAGAAGCGCTGCCACCCGTTCGCCCCGTCGAGGCCGGCGGCCTCGTACAGGTCGGGGGAGATGTTCTGCAGCCCGGCGTACAGGATCACCAGGTTGAACGGGACGCCGAGCCAGATGTTGGCGATCGTGACGGCCAGCAGCGAGGTGTCGGGAGAGGTGAGCCAGTTGATCTGGCCGATCCCGAACGCCTCCAGCGCCGCGTTCACGATGCCGTTGTCGCTGTTGAGCATCCACGACCAGGTCGAGGCCGAGACGATCAGCGGCAGCAGCCACGGGACCAGGAACATCGCGCGCAGCACCGCCGACAGGCGGAAGTTGCGGTGGAAGAAGACCGCGAGGGCCAGGCCGAGGGCGTACTGCGCCGCGATGGACACCAGCGTGAACAGGGCCGTGTTGCGCAGCGCCCGCAGGAAGGTGTCGTCGGACAGGATGTCGCGGTAGTTGTCCAGCCCGGTGAACTCCGGGTCGCCGCGCACGAACGCCCGCGGCGTGTAGTCGTGCACGCTGAGGTCGATGTTGCGGTAGAGCGGATAGGCGTAGAAGACGAGCAGGTAGATCACGAGCGGCGCGAGGAAGGCGTAGGCCGTCCACTGCCGCGAGCGCCCCCGCCGGGGAGCCGCGTGCGCCGCCCTGCCGACCGTCACCGCCTCGCCGGCCTCGCTGCTGAGAGAGGTCATCGGATCAGCCGCCAGTGGCCTGCTTCGCCTGGGCCTGCGCCTGCTTGAGCGCGTCGGCGGGGGTGGCCGAGCCGCTCAGCGCCTTCTGCACCCCGGTCCACAGCGCCTCGGAGATCTTCGGGTACTTGGTGCCGAGGTTGTCGCTGGTGCGGCCCTTGGCCGACTTCACGGCGTCGACCCACGGCTTGAGGCCCGGCTCCTTGGCGAGGATCGCCTGCTGGCCCTCGGCGGTGGAGGGGATGTAGTACGCGAACGTCGTACCGGTTTCCACCAGGCCCTCGGGCGTCGTCATGCATTCGAGGATCTTCTTGGTGACGGCATAGCGCTTGGTGTCCTTCTGCACCGGGACCGTGATGAACTCACCGCCCGTGGGCGTGGGCGCGGTGCCCCCGTCCTTGCCGGGGATCTGCACGATGCCGGTGGGGAAGCCCGCCTTCTTGGCGCTGTCGATCTGCCAGGTGCCGTTCTCGGCGAACGCGAACTCCCCGGTCAGGAACTGCTCCCAGGTGGTGTTCTGGGAGTTGCTGATGACGGAGTTGGGGGCGGTGCCGTCCTTGACCCACGTGGTCCACAGGTCGAGCGCCGCGACGGCCTGGGGCGAGTCGAGCTGGGTCAGCTGCGCGCCGGAGCCCCAGAACCACGGCAGGAACTGGAACGAGCCCTCCTCCGTGCCGATGGCCGCGAACGTGATCGGCTTCTTGCCCGCGGCCTTGACCTTCTTCAGCGCCGCGTTGAGCGTGGCCCAGTCCTTGATCGAGCCGGGGTCGACGCCGGCCGCGTCGAGGATCTTCTTGTTGTAGTAGAGGGCGAGGGTGTTCGCGCCGATGGGGATGCCGTACGTCTTGCCGTCCAGCTCGCCGGCGGCGATGAGGTTCTTGTCGAACCGGGCCGTGTCCAGGCCGAAATCGGACGTGGTGCCGGACTCGGGCACATCGGACGTGGTGCCGGACTCGGGCACGTCGGACGTGGTGCCGGACTCGGGCACGTCGGACGTGGTGCCGGACTCGGGCACGTCGGACGTGGTGCCGGACTCGGGCACATCGGACATCGTGGTGAGCATCCCGGCGTCCGCGAGCGTCGAGACGGCGGGGTTGTCGAGGAGGATGACGTCCGGCGCGTTGCCCTCCTGGCCGGCGAGCAGCGCCTGGTTGGTCAGCGCGGTGGTGTCGTAGGCGGTGCGCTGGATGGTGACGCCGGCCTGCTTGCCGCAGGAGTCCACCCGCTTCGCCCAGGCGGAGGACGGGTCGTGCTGCGGGTACGGATCCCACCAGGTGTACGCGCCGGCGCCGCCCGCGGAGGCGCTGCTGGTGGTGGTGCCACCGGTCTGCGGGGCGGACGCGCAGGCGGACGCGCCGACTGACAGGGCCAGAACGGCGGTTCCGAGGACCGCCGCCTTCGCGGAAACCGACGTGCGGTTCATCGAGGCCTCCAAAGTTAGCGCTCACATTCGAGCGCAGCAGGAAGGTGTGGGGGGTCGGGCCCGCGAACTAGCGGGCGATGGGAGTCGGGGGCGCTGTGCTTCCGCGCGAGACCAGTTCGGGAGAGATGAAGCGCACGACGAACGGCTCGTCGCGGGCCGCCGGCGATTCGACGCGGCGCACGAGCTGGCGTACGGCCATGGCGCCGAGCCGGTCGGGCGCGCTCTCGATGAACGAATAGGGCAGGGAGAAGGTCGCGGCGAACTCGGCGGAGTAGCGCCCGATGACCGAGAGGTCCTCGGGCACCCGCAGGCCCCGCTGGTGGGCGACGGAGGGCAGGGCCGCGGTGGCGGCCTCGTTGTTGAGCAGCAGGCCGGTCGCCGACGGGTAGGCGTCGAGCAGGGCGTTGAGCAGGTGTCCGACCGCGGGCTGGCGGGACTCGCCGTACACGGCGTGCAGGGTGACGCCGAGCTGGCGGGCCCGTTCGAGTGCGGCGTCGCGCAGGCGCCACACGTACGCGCCGCCGCGCTCGACGACGTGCTCGGGCTGCGAGATCAGGATGAGCTCGCGGTGGCCGAGCCGGTGGAGGTGCTCCACCATGGCCCGGCCGGCCTCCTCGAAGTCGAGGTCGAACACGTCGAGCCCCGAGCAGTCGCCCGGCAGGCCGACCAGGGCGCCCGGCTGCGGCGCGGCCCGCAGGATGGGCAGCCTCGGGTCGAACTGCGCGATGTTCATCAGGACGACGCCGTCCACCATGCGCGAGTCGGTGATGCGCCGCAGCGCCCGCACGCCGTCGGCCTCGGTGACCAGCAGCGTGTCGTAACCCAGGTCGCGGGCGGTGTTCGTGACGCCCAGGATGTACTGCATCATCGCGGGCGCGAACTCGTCTTCGTGGAACTGGGCGAGCAGACCGAGGACCTTGGTCTGGGATGTGGCCAGCGCTCGGGCGCCCGCGTTCGGCGTGTAGTCGAGCGCCTCGGCGGCCGCCAGCACGCGACGGCGGACCTCCTCCGAGATGGGCCGCTTGCCCGACAGCGCGTAGGACGCGGTGCTGCGGCTCACCCCGGCTTCCCGGGCCACGTCTCCGATCGTCGCCACTCTCACCTCCTGTACGTCATTGAACCGGTTCGACAGTTGCGTTACGAAAACCCTCGGATCGCCGGCCGGTCCGCGCCTTTTCCTGGGGATTTGCAGGATCGATCGGCCCGCCGCCGGTCACGGCCGGGAACGGGCTCCACCTGCGGGCCGCCGGAATCAGCGAACCGGTTCAACGATGTGCCCCGACTGTCGCGCCGCCGGTGAGCGGGCGTCAAGGGTGAGGACGGTCGGCGATATCGAATCGTGACATGCCGGAAACGGCCCATTGACGCGCGGGGCGCGGCTACGTAACCTACGCGAAACCCTCAGTTGCGTTCCTCGATCACCCTCCCTGAGATTTGTTAACGCTCACACTCCCAGGGACTTCGTCATGACCATCAAGGCCATGTGGGCCGGGCTGCTCCCGGCCGCCCTCGTCGCCGCCTTGACCACGGGCGTCGCGGATGCGCGGACCGTGGATCCGCCCGCTCCCGTGCTCCTCTACACGTTCGACTCCGACGACCTCGCCACCGGCTCCATCACCGACTCCTCCGGCAACGACCTGAACGGGACGCTGGTCAACGGCTCCACCGCCGCGCTGGTCGACGGCGCGGGCGGTGGCCACGCGCTGAGCCTGCCCGGCGGCGCGCCTTCCTCCGACGGCGCCTACGTGCGGCTGCCGCTGGACGCGATCAAGGGCAGGACCGACCTGACGGTCTCGGCGCGGGTCAAGTGGGACGGCACCGCCGCCGCCTGGCAGTGGATCTACGCGCTCGGCAAGGACACCAACCGCTACCTGTTCAGCACGCCGTACAACGGGGACGGCGTGCTGCGCACGGCGGTCACCACCTCGGGCGGCGGCGGCGAGGCCAAGGTCACGGGCTATGCCCCGCTGCCGGCCGGCGCGTGGAAGACGCTGACCGTCACGCTCGACACCGCCGCCAAGCGCGTCACCACCTACCTCGACGGCGCCGCCGTGGCCTCGGCCCCCACCACCATCAGCGCCGCGCAGCTGATCGACGCCGCCACGACCTCGGCCGGGTTCATCGGGCGCTCGTTCTATCAGGACCCGCTCTTCGACGGCGCGATCGACGACTTCCGCGTCTACGCCGCCGCGCTGTCGGCGGAGCAGGTGGCGGCCGTCGCCGGCGGCCGGACGCCGACGCCGACGGGCCTCGCCCAGAGCGCGTTCTCCGTCCGGACGACCATCGGCACCGCGCCGGCCCTGCCGGCCGCCGTCCGCGCCACCTTCACCGACGGGTACGACCGCGAGCTGCCCATCGCCTGGTCGCCCGTGGATCCCGCGGACTACGCCGCCGCCGGGACCTTCACCGTGACCGGCACGGCCGGCGGCAGGCCCGTCACGGCCGAGGTCACCGTGATCCGCGAGGGCCAGCTCGTCATCGACCTCGCCGAGGACACCGGCCCCTTCCACGGCGGCGCGTCCGGCACGCTCTACGGCCTGTACGGGCCGGGGGTGCCGACCAACAACCTCATTGAGGGGATGCGCCTGCGCACCGTCTCGACCAAGGCCCAGGACGGCCCGCAGCACCCCGGCGCAGACGCCCTGGAGGTCGTCAAGCCGCTGGCCGACAGCACCGGCGGCGACGTGTACATCTACATGACCGACATCCACCGCGGCTTCCCCTACCAGTGGCCCGGCGGCACGCCGCAGGAGAAGCTCGACCTGTACCGGCAGAAGATCGCCAAGCAGGTGGACCAGGTCCTCCAGCTCGACCCGAAATATCAGGACAACATTGTGTTCGTGCCGTTCAACGAGCCCGAGGGCAACATGTTCGGCACGGGTGAGTGGAGCTACAACCGGGTCAGCTGGCTCAGCGACCCGCGCGACTACTTCAAGGCGTGGGACGACGTCTACGCCCTCATCAAGGGCAAGATGCCGGCCGCCCGGATCGCCGGTCCCAACACCAGCGTGCTGTACTCCCAGGTCAAGGGCTACCTGGAGCACGTCGTCGAGGCCGGGACCGTGCCCGACGTGATGACCTGGCACGAGCTCAGCCACCCCGAGCAGGTCAGGGCGAGCGTGAAGCGCTACCGCGAGATGGAGGCCGAGGTCTTCGCCGGCACGAAGTACGCCGGGAAGCGGCTGCCCATCAACGTCAACGAGTACGCCTTCAACTACCACACCTCGGTGCCCGGCCAGATGATCCAGTGGGTGTCGGCCATCGAGGAGTCGAAGGTCGACGCCGACATCGCGTACTGGAACATCGACGGCAACCTGTCCGACTCCGCCGTGCAGGCCAACCGGGGCAACGGCCAGTGGTGGCTCTTCAACGCCTACGGCAGCATGAGCGGCCACACCGTGCGGGTCACGCCGCCGTACCCGGGGCAGAACTACACCCTGCAGGGCGTCGCCACGCTCGACCCCGGCAAGAAGCAGGCCCGCGCCATCTTCGGCGGCGCCGACAGCGCCGGGCACATCCGCTTCGAGCACGTCCCCGACAAGGTCTTCGGCCGCCGCGTGCACGCGTGGGTGCGGGAGATCCCGTGGACCGGCCAGGTCGGCGACTCGGCGCAGCCGGAGATCGTCGCCGAACGCGATGTCGCCGTCAAGGACGGCACCGTGGTCTTCGACTTCGGGGCCGGTGACCTGCCGAGGCTCAAGGAGTCGTCGGCGTACGAGATCGTCCTCACCCCCGCCGGCTCGGGCACCGCGACGGCGCCCGCGCCCAAGCTGTGGGAGGGGTCGTACGAGGCCGAGGACGCGAAGTACACCGGCGGCGGCTACAGCCGCAACGGCCCCGAGGGCTCCCCCTCGGACGTGTCGAAGTTCTACACCTCCGGCCGCTACGACGTGGGCGGGCTGCGTACCGGCTCGGACGGCGTGCTCGACTTCACCGTCGAGGTGCCGCGGGCCGGCCGCTACGACCTCAGCGTGTTCGCCAACTCGCTGAACACCTTCGACCGGGTGCGCGAGCAGGGTCCGACCAACGTCTTCGTCCGCGTGGACGGGGGCGCGGAGCAGGAGCTGTTCCTGCCGCTGGGCTACAAGTGGGTGGTCTGGGACCACGCGGACACCACCGTGGAGCTCACGGCGGGCAAGCACGTGCTCTCCCTGGCCGCGCGCAGCCTCGACGGCGCCAAGGCCACGAAGGGCGACGCGATCGTCGACCGGATCCGGCTCTCGCTGGCCAACCCGGCGGCGGCGACCTCGGTCTACGAGGCCGAGCTGGCCGACCTGAGCGGCGCCCGCCCGTCCTACTCCGCGTACGGCGCCGCGCTCTCGGGCTCCGGCGTCGTCGCGGCCCGGCGCGAGGAGTCGGCCACCTTCTGGGTGTACTCCGCCCAGGACGCCCCGGCCGAGCTGGACCTCAAGCTGCTCGGCTCCGGCCAGGCGGCGGTGACGGTCAACGGCGTACGGGTGCTGGACCGCGCCCGGCGCGGCGACGCGACCGCGGCGGTGTCGCTGTCCGGCGGCGTCAACAAGGTCACGGTCACCGGCAGGTCCGGCACGTCGCTCATCGACCGGCTCGAGGTGCGGCCGGCCGCCGGCGCGCTGCCGGCCACCGTGTACGAGGCGGAGTCCGCCCGGCTCGCCGGGACCGCGAAG
>NZ_JBSFTC010000194.1:0-21689 GCF_053590415.1 Nonomuraea sp. NPDC003201 | reverse complement strand
GCTTGGCCACCTGGACGGCCAACTGCCCGGCGTTGCCGGTGGCGCCCAGCACCAGCACCGACTGGCCGGGCCGGATCGGCACCCGGCGGCGCAGCGCCATCCACGACGACATGGCCGGGTTCATCGCGGCGGCCACCTTGACCACGTCCACATCATCCGGAAGCGGGACGCACCGGCGGACGTCGACCACGGTGCGGGTGGCCATCGGACCGGTCAGTTCGTCATCGGCCACGAAGTAGACCAGCCGGCCGTCCGGGAGCCGGCCGACGCCGTCCACGCCGGGGACCATCGGCAGCTTGCCGGTGCTGGTGTAGTGCCGGCCGGCGGCCCCGCTGCGTACCCGGGGGTGCAGGCCGACCGCGAGCACGTCGAGGACCACCTCGTCCTCGTCGGCCGGCACGGGCAGGTCGAACGGCTCGTAGCGGGGCGGGTGGTCGAACGAGTGAACCACCGCGGCGGACACTTCCATCGGCACTTCCTCACGTAGTCGGAGTCGCCGTACGAACCGGCACGCCCGAACCTAGGCGCGCGCGGCAGCCCGCGTCGTCGCTCCACGACGGCAACTTCGGCTACCCCACAGGGGGTAGAACGGGATACCCCGTTTGGTCCGCGACACTGCGAGCCCCGCCCGATTACGGTGTTCTCATGGTGATGACCATGAGACCGGCACTCGGCGACATCCTGCTCGCCGCCGTGCTGATCGCGATCACGATCGCCACCATGGCCTGGCACATCACCGCGCCCCTGCCCGCCTATGCGCTCGCGGTGCTCACCGCGGCCCCGGTCGCGCTCCGCCAGGTCACGCCGGTGCTGACCATGGTGATCATCGGCGCCGCGCTCGCCGTCTACATCCTGGTCGGCTACGGCATGTTCCCCAACGCCGGCATGGGCCTCATCATCGGGCTGTTCACCGTGACGACACTGCGTCCCCGGCCCGTCGCGGCCGCCGCCGTGCTCGGAACGGTCGCGCTGATCGTGCTCTCCTACGCCACCAGGCCCGGTCCGTTCCAGTGGCCTGACTTCTTCCAGGACAACCTGCTGGTCGCCGGCGCGTGGGTGCTCGCGGACAGTACGCGGCGCTGGGGCGAACGTACGCGAAGGCTCGCGGAGGAGGCGACCCGCGCGGCGGCGAACGAGCGGGTGCGCATCGCCCGCGAACTGCATGACGTGGTCGCGCACCACATGTCCGTGATCTCGTTGCAGGCGGGCGTCGCCGGATACGTGCTCGACACCGATCTGCCGACCGCGCGGACCGCGATCACCACCGTCAGCGACGCGACCCGCGAGGCGCTCATCGAGATGCGCCGGCTGCTGGACGTGCTGCGGGTGGACCCGAGCGGCGAACTGGACGTGTCACCACAACCCGGTCTCGCGTTGCTCGGCGAACTCGTCGACCGCACCCGTACCGCCGGCCTGCCGGTCGAGGTCGTGATCACCGGCGCTCCCCGGCCGCTGCCGCCCGGCACGGACCTGTGCGCGTACCGCATCCTGCAGGAATCGCTGACCAACGCGCTCAAGCACGCCGGCCCGGCCAGTGCCCGCGTCGAGGTCGGCTACGGCGAACGCACGCTCACCCTGCGGGTCAGCGACGACGGCCGGCCCGGCCACCGGGAGCCGGCCGACGTCTCAGGGTCGCACGGCATCCGCGGCATGCGCGAACGGGCCGAGCTGTACGGGGGCGTGCTCACCGCCGGCCCCGCCGAGGAGGGCGGGTTCCACGTCGTCGCCCGGCTGCCGATGGCGGACGTGCCATGACGATCCGCGTGCTCATTGCCGACGACCAGGCGCTGATCCGGGCCGGGCTCATCGCGCTGGTGAACGCCGCGCCGGGCCTGGAGGTCGCGGGCGAGGCGGCCGACGGCGAGCAGGCCGTCACCCTGACCGCCTCGGCCCGCCCGGACGTGGTGCTGATGGACATCAAGATGCCGGTGCTCGACGGGATCGCCGCCACCCGGCGCATCCTCGCCGCGCCCGAGCCGCCGCACGTGATCGTCCTGACCACGTTCGACCTGCCGGAGTACGTTTACACCGCGCTCGGCGAGGGCGCGTCCGGGTTCCTGCTCAAGGACACCCCGCCGGACCGGATCATCGCGGCCGTGCATACGGTGGTGGCGGGCGACATCCTCATCACACCCCGGATCACGCAGCAACTCGTCGACACCTACGCCCACCACCACCGCACCACCTCCGTGGGGACGGCCCAACTGTCCACCCTCACCGCCCGGGAGACCGAAGTGCTCCGCCTCGTCGGCAACGGCCTGTCCAACGCCCAGATCGCCAACCGCCTCACTCTCAGCGAGGCCACGGTCAAGACCCACGTCAAGCGCCTGATGGGTAAACTCGGACTGAGCAGCCGTGCCCAGGCGGTGGTCGTCGCGTACGAGACCGGCCTGGTCGTCCCGGCGAGCCGGCCCCCGCACGACCACTGACCACGCTGCGCTTCTGTCAACGGCATTGCGGTCGTGGCGCGCAAGCAGCCCAAGGAGAGCAAGGCCAAGGAGTCGGATCGGGAGCTGGCGGCCCGCCTGGTCGACCAGGCCCGTGCCGAGGGCGTGGGACTGGTGGGGGAGAACGGGCTGACCAAGCTGGTGCTGGAGTCCGCGCTGGGAGGCGAGATCACCGACCATCCCGGCTACGACAAGCACCAGCGCGGTGGTAGCGAGACCGGTAACAGCCGCAACGGCGCCCGGTCCAAGACCGTCATCACCGACGTCGGCCCGGTGGAGATCACCGTGACCACCGTGACCACCGGGGAGATCTCCGCGCACCTGGCCGAGGTCCATGGCGCCGAGGTGTCCAAGTTGTGGGCCGGTGACGGCAGCCGCAAACGCTGGATCACCCGCTGGAGAGCCGCAGCCGGGCTGGCAGGAACTCGCCACGGTTCAGCACGGAGAAGAATGTGTGGAAATTCTGGGTGGTCGAAATCATGTGGGGGTTGTGGCGGGTGACGTCGATCACCTTCCACTGGCCGGCGTGTTGGTAGCGGTAGTGGCGCCCTGTCCGGTGAGGCACTGCTGCACGACCGGGCCGAGGCAGGCCACCAGTTCATCGGTGGAGGCGGAGGCGATCGGTTCGAGTCGTACGATGTAACGCGCTACTGCCAGGCCCAGGATCTGGACGTTCACCATGCCCGCCCGTAGCGCGGCGTCGGGCGTGTCGAGCATCGCCGCAAGCCGGCTGGTGATTTCCCGGTCGATGAATTCGCGGAGTAGTGCTTCGGATGCCTCGTGAGTGGGGGCTGACCGGGTGAGCATCATGAGCGGCGTGCGGCCGGGTTTGTCCAGGTTCTCCAAGAGCGTCCGGATGATGCGTTCGCCGATGTCATCGAGGCCGCCGGTGAAGATCGATTCGATGGCTGACGGCAGATGGGGGGGCATCTCCGTGGCCGCGGCGAACAGGCCCTGCTTGGTTTTGAAGAAGTAGAACACCATGGCGGGATCGACCCCCGCCTGGGCGGCGACAGCGCGCACGGTCGTGCCGCCATAGCCGTGCTCGCGGAACAGCGTGCGGGCGGCTTCCAGGATCCGTTGCCTGCTTTCCGCGCCGGATCGCCAGCGTCCGGGGCGAGCAGAGGGGCTGTGTTCTGTCATGGCAGGGCGAGTCTATCGGTTCTTTCCTCATCAACTGGTGAAGCTATTTGCCCGGTGCGTGATACCTTGAACTTCATCAACCGGTGAAGAAAGGTCGGCAGGGTGAAGGTGGTCGTGGTAGGCGCGGGGCTTGGTGGGTTGACGCTGGCCCACGGGTTGCGACGGGCAGGAATCGAGGTCGTGGTATACGAGCGGGAAGGAAAGCAAGGACGCCCGCAGGGCATCAGCCTGCATTTCGATGACCGCGGAACGGCCGCACTGCGGGCGTGCCTGCCGCCGCCGCACGTGGCGATGGCCGAGGCCACCATGGGCGGACCGCGCGAACAGAGGCTGCTCCTGTCCGAAGCGCAGGGAAGGCTGGTGATCGAGCGGAGCCACCCGCTGGACGGCGCCTCGGGACCGGCGCGGCCCGGCCGGCAGGTACACCGCCCGCTGTTGCGGGCGGTGCTGCTGACCGGACTGGAGGACACGGTGCGGTTCGGGGCGGAGTTCACGCGGTTCGAACAGCGACCCGACGGGACCGTCCGATCGTGGTTCGCCGATGGCAGCACGGACACCGCGGACGTGCTGGTCGGCGCGGACGGCATCGGTTCGGCCGTCCGCCGCCAGTACCTGCCTCACGTGCGGGTGGTCGACACGGGGAAACGCATGCTGATGGGCGCGACACCACTGCGGGCCATGGCCGGTACCGGGCTACCCGAACTGATCGGCCACAGCCCCGCCAACGCACAGGTCCACGGCACGATGATGGCGATGGGCGTGCTGCGGTTCAGCCAGCCGCCGGTCGCCGCGAGTCAGAAGTGGCTGCCTGCCCTGCGCTCCCGCGTCGTCGCCGAGGCCGAGGACTACATGATGTGGGCGCTGCCCGTCACGCAGGAACTGCTGGGTCCGGCCGAGTCACCGGCCACGGTGTGGCGCCGAGCCCAGGAAGTGTCCGCCGGTTTTCACCCGACATTGCGGATGGTCGTCGACAACGCATGGCCGAACCTCACAGTCGCGCTGCGGGGCGGGCTGATCCCGCTGATGCCGGCATGGCCGGCTGCTCCGGTGACGGTCATCGGCGATGCGATCCACGTGGCACCGGGTTTCGGCGGCAACTTGGCGATGCAGGATGCGCACCGCCTCTGCGACGAACTGGCCCAGGCCTCCCGTGGGCAGCAGAGTCTGCGCGCCGCGATCGGTGCTTACGAGGACGCGATGCGCCGCGACAGCTTCCCCACCCCCGACGTCACCGGAGGCACCCCCCGTATGGTTCCCACCCCCGGCGGATCCGGCGGATCCAATGGTGCGGAGGTCGGCACATGAACTTCAACATGCTGACGCAGAAGTCGCTGTCGTTGTTCGCCGTAGTGGGCGGCTGGCGCACGCTCGCGGAATCCATTGCATCCCGAGCGCTGTTCACGGTTGCCTATCTGATGACCGGCCGAGTAGTGATCTCCGCCCTGATCGCAGTCGGCGGTGTGTTCGTCTTCGCGGTGGCCCGGGTGTGGACCGACCGAAAGTACTGGCAGGCAGTCGGCGGGCTGCTCACGGTGGGCGTGTCTGCGTTCTTGGCCGGGAGTACCGGGCAGGGGGTCAACTTCTACCTTGTCGGTGTGCTGGCCAGCGTGGTCGGCGGGGCCGTGTTCCTGGCATCCATGCTGGTGGGGTGGCCGGTGATCGGGTTGGCGGTGGGGCAAGCGCGCGGTGAACGGTTCACCTGGCGGCGCGATCGTGCGAGGCGGCGCCGCTACCAGAAGTGCACAGCGGTCTTCGCGGCGAAATTCGCCATCGGCGCGGCCTTGATGGTGCCTCTGTACCTGGCCGGGAACGTGATCGTGCTCGGGATCGCCAGCACACTGCTGACCATGCCCGCAACCGCCGCCTGCGCCTATGTGAGCTGGCGGATCCTGCGCGCCGAAGCGGACCCCACGGGGGCTGAACCCGCAGCTCCCATGCCGATCCGCGGTTAACAGCTGCAACCGGTTCGGCCGTTGGACGTTCCGGCACGCCGCACCTTCTACAACACCGTCCGGCTGCACGGGGGCATCGGCTACGTCACCCCCGACGACGAACACCACGGCCACGGTGAAGCGATCCGGGCGCCCACCGCACCGGGATGACGGCCGCACACGAGGCTCGGGTTGCAGCCCGGCGAGAACTACGCCAAGGACCGGTTGCCCTCTACGGCGAGATCGACGCTTACGGGTGATATTCGCCGAGCTCCTCACTCAGGAGTGGATCACAGGTGGGCGAGCGGCGATGGACTGGTGGAGTGCGTTCGCCACAGCGTGGACGAGCGGGAGCTGAGAGGCATCCCAGACGAGGTTGAGACCGCTGTGGCTGCGGAGGATGAGCCTGCCGTACAGCAGGATGGGCAGGCGGGCGTTGTTCTTGAAACGGCGGTCGGGGCCGCCCCTGACGTTGACGTAGCGCCAGGTGGAGTCCACAACCGTGCCGTCGCGTGGCACCGGGCCTTCTTCGATGAAGCGGGCGTGTTCCACGCAGACCTGGAGGTGTTGGTAGGCGAGGTCGGCGACGTGGCGGCCGTCACGGAACAGGACCCGGTCGGGGAGGAAGTGCACGGACAGGCTGCCTGCGGTCAGGGTTGGGACGGCGACGTTGGTGATCAGTATCGGCGGTCCCGCCAGCCGGGCCGAGGCGTTCAGCCTGTGCAACAGCCTGGAGGCGCCTGCGTGCACCTTGAACTGGTAGGTGCTGGTGATCGTGCCGGAGGCGGTGATCAGCCAGAACCCGTGGGCTCGTTGGAGGCCGGTGATCGAGCTGACGAGGTGATCGAAGCGCGAAGCGGCTTCGTCGGTCACGTCGTACATGACGACCACCGTGCGAGCCGCCCGGTCGCGCAACGCCACCCAGACCACGCAAGGCAGCCCGACGGCGACGATGACCAGGCCGAAGCGTCCTGTCACCAGCCCCGCGACGAGCAGGGCGGCCAGGGCGAACGGCCAGTACGGTCGGCGTTTGGCGGCCTTCTGCAACTGCTGGACGACGTCGCTCGGCTGGGCCGGGACCAGGTTGACGACATCGTGCATGACCACGTCGTGGTCGGGTGCGGTGGTGCGGTAGGAGATCGCTCCGCGTCCCATGCGCACGACGTTGCCGCGGGGGCCCATCCCTGCCCGAAGGCCCGGGATTCCGGTCGAGACTGCCATCCCGGCCTGGCTGAGGGTGAAACGGAACGGTCCAACCCTGAGGCTGGTGCGCACATAGAAACCCACGATGAGGAATCCTTCCGACCCGGGTTCCCGTTACCGCGGCAGATCGAGGTTCCGGAGATCGTGTACCGCGTCAAAACGCAGTCACGACGGCACTGACCTGTGGTTGACGAGGTGCATCCCCGCAGACAAGATCGCGTCTTGCGTTTGTCCGCCTGCTCTACCTGACCACGCTCCGGGTATTCGGGCCGGCTGATGTTGCTGGGCCGCAGCCAAGCGTCGAAGGGCGCGGAGATCATGGCGTTGCGTCACGAGGTGGCAGACCTGCTGCCTCGGTGCTCGAACGGGAGCACCGAGGCCTCGCCGACGTGGGTCAGAGGTTTCTGCTGGGGGCAGATGCCAGGTGTGCCAGATACCGCCGGAGACCTCCAGCCGCCCATCGTGATTGTTGATCACGTCGTAAGGGCTGGTTCTTGGAGATGCTGACTAATCGTGGCGATATCGTCACGTTCGGTTCATGGGGCGTGGTGACGTAACGAACGCCGAGTGGGAGCGGCTTCGGCCGCTGCTGCCCGAGGGTGGCCAGCGGGGCAGGCGATGGAATGACCAACGCACGACGATCGACGGCGTGTTGTACAGGGCACGGACCGGGCTGTCGTGGCGGGACCTGCCCGAGCGGTTCGGTCCATGGGTCACGGTCTACAAGCGGCACCGCCGCTGGTCGATGCTGTTGACCGCGATCCAGGCCGAGCAGGACACCGAGGGCCGGGTGGACTGGGACATCGCCGTCGACTCCACCACCGTCCGGGCGCACCAACGCGCTCCCACCGCCACTGAGCGGCTCAAGACGTGGGCCGGCTGGGAGGAGTTGTCAGCGGCCGCTCACTGACTGCTCGGCGTCCTGGCTGTTCGTCCCGGACATCCCTCGGCGTTCGGGACGCGGTCAGCCACAGGCCGGTGAACACGGCGCAGGCCAGCGTCACGGCACCTGCCGCGAGGAAGGCGCTGTTGAGGCCGGACTCGAAGGAGGCTCCGCCGGACTCCCGCGTGTGAACGATCGCCCCGAGCACCGCCACGCCGAGCACCGCGCCGATCTGCCGGGTGGTGCTGCTGACGCCCGAGGCGAGGCCGCCCTCCTGCGGGCTGACCGCCTGGATGGCGGCGCCGGTCAGCGGCGACATGGTGAGAGCGAACCCGACGCCGACGACCGCCAGCCGCCACCACACGTTCCCGTAGCCGGTATCGGCGTGGACGAAGCCCAGCGCCAGCAGCCCCAGCCCGGCCAGCGCCAGGCCGATGGTGACCACGATCCGGAAGCCGTACCTGGCCGCGAACCGGCCCGCGTACGGGCTGACGATCACCATGGCCAGCGTGGTGGGCAGGGTCCGCAGCCCGGCGACCAGGATCGAAGTGCCCTGGACGTAGACGAAGAACTGGGAGAAGAAGAACGACGACCCCATCAGCGCGAACCCGACCACGACCATCGCCGTGTTGGACACCGTGAAGAGCCGCTGGTGGAACAGCCGGAGCGGCAGCATCGGCGTCGACACACGACCCTCGACCACGACGAACGAGGCCAGGAGCACCAGTCCAGCGGCGAAGCTGCCCAGGATCACCGGCGAGGTCCAGCCTCGTGAACCGCCCTCGATCAGGCCGTAGGTCACAGCGCCCACGCCCGCGACGGACAGGACCGTGCCGGGGACGTCGATCGGCGGTGCGCTCGGGTTGCGGGACTCCGCCAGCACGCGCAGCCCGGCCAGCAGCAGGACCGCCCCGATGGGTACGTTGACCAGGAAGATGGCGGGCCAGCCGAAGGACTCCACCAGGATCCCGCCCGCCAGCGGTCCGGCGGCCAGGCCGATGCCGCTGAACCCGGCCCACAACCCGATCGCTCTGACGCGCTCCCTCGGGGCGGGATACGCGGCGGCGAGCAGCGCCAGTGAGGCGGGGCTCAGCGCCGCGGCCCCGACGCCCTGCAGCACCCGCCCGGCGATCAGCCAGCCGATCGAGGGCGCGAGCGAACACACCACCGACGCGGCCGTGAACACCACCACCCCGGCCAGGAACACCCGCCTGCGGCCGAACCGGTCGGCGAAGACGCCTCCCGACAGCAGCAGCATGGCCACCAGCAGCACGTAGGCGTCGACGATCCACTGCAGGCCGGTCAGTCCGGTGTGGAGCCGCTGCTGCATGTCGGGCAGGGCGGCGCCGACGATCGTGTTGTCGAGCAGCACCATGAACTGACCTGCGCAGGTCAGGGTGAGCAGCGCTTTCACGCGAATCCCTCCGAAAGCAGTTGATTACTGGTCTCACGCTTTTGAACGCGGTCAATGGCGTGCGGGATCTTCTCCATGCTCGGCCACTGGTTCGCGCCCGCTTCGCCGACCTGGGCGACCAGCGGTTCTGGCGCACCGACCTGCACCCCTGGCAGCTACGGGCCGCTGGGAGTGATCGCCTGCAACGGACACCCGCACACGGATCGCGTTGATCGCCTTGTCGTCCCGCTCGATGCGGGCGATCGCCTCGTCGGTCAGTTCCGCCGGGGTCACTTCACGGGCACGCACGGCGGCCGCGAGTTCTTCGGCCGATCGAAAAGTCGATTCCATGAATGTGCACCCTAATGGCCTGCCACAGGCGCTCAAAAAGCCGAAAAAACTGCTTCCGAGATGTCGCGTCCCAGGTCAGTGGGGTTAACGATGAGGAGGGCATGAAATGGCGCTCCGCACAATGAGATAGATGTCTCCACGCTCATCGGTGTATGGCCACAGCGAGCGGGATTTGTCCAGTAGCGGAATAACCCCTTTAAAATCTCCCCATGTCAACGGGTGTAGGTCAACAGGCGGTGGCATACGACGGAAGGAGCACACCAGCACCGGGGCGGCCGCGCTGCTGCTGTCGGCCGCCTCCATCGCCGCCCGCCGCCCCGACGGCCTCCCAGGCCTCCGGCCACAACCGTGCCGAACCGGAGCGCCGCCTCGGCCACGCCTCCACCGAGACCACTCAGCTGTACACCCTGTTGGACGAGGAACAATATGTCCCGTACCAGAGCAGAGTCGAGCGGCTTACCGTGACCTTCCGTCGGATGCGCCGAACGGCGACTCAGCCGCTGAGCAGGTAATCGCGGGCCTTCTCCAGAGGGGAGACGCCATACTCCTCCTCCACCGCGGAGGCGATCAGATGGCAGAACAGGTACCGCTGGATCGGGGTGATGCCGAGCCTGGCCAGGTGCGCGTAGAGCATGTTGACCACGAGGCGGTGGGCGAGGAACCAGTCCGATTCGAGGATCTCGGTGCGGTACCGGTCGCTGGACATGAGCACGTCGAAATAGTCGACCGGGTGGCGGCGGTCGGCCACCGGCTGGTCGGGGACGTCCAGGTCGATCTCCTTGCGGGCCAGCAGCGGGAGAGCGATCTCCTTCTGGCGGTGGGTGAAGGCGATCCAGTCGCGTACGTGCGGCGCCGGGTCGCCCGCGTCGATCGACGCGACCAGGTCGACCACCGTCGCGCGCATTTCCCTGGCGTTCTTGCGATACCTGGCTTCGAACGCGGCCGTGACCGCGTCCCGGTTCTCGCAAAACGAGACGGCCGCTGCGGCGTGCGAGCGGTAGGACATGTAGCCGCGGCCGATCGGCGGGACGCTCACGTGCGCCAGGGCGGTCATGAGGTCGATGGCGACCGCGAACAGCGCGAGCTCGCCCCGGCGGACCTTGTCCAGCGTGCCGAAGGCGAGCCGGGTGCTCTCCGCGGCGGCCGCGTCGATCAGGTTCGCCAGCGGCTGGCCGCCGAAGACGCGCAGCCGGTCGTCGTACGGCTCGGTCTGCAGGGAGTTGTCCGGGTACCAGGGCTGCAGCGGCCCGGTCTCGTGCTCGAGTACGACCAGCAGGCGGTGGGCGGCGAGTTGCTCGTGCTCGTCGAGGCGGGTGGTGGACGGGTGCTCGCGCAGATATCTGGTGATCGTTTCGGTCGCGACGGGGAGGATCTCGCGTTCCCAGTCCTGCTGGGTCGCGCGGAAGTTGAGCCGCAGGTGCGGTCCCTGGCGCCAGTGGCGGACGAGGTACGGCTGCTGTAAGAGGCCGTCCAGGTGCTCGAGCAGCGGGCGGACGCAGTCCAGGATCAGCCCGTCCTTGTCCTGGTCGTAGTAGCGGATCTGGATGCTGTGCCAGGGGAGGTCGCTCACGAGGTTCCCTCTTTCTGCGCCAGCCCGTCCAGGGTGACGGCGGTCAGGTAGCGCAGGTGCGCTTCTTCGACGATCGACAGGCCGAGCCGGTTGCAGAACAGGTGGACGCACCGGTTCAGCACGATCAGGACGTCGTGGCGTTCCGCATCCGCCGAGGTGCCGACGCCGGCGAGGCCAGGGGAGCGCGATGCCGCCTCCCTGCGGACCGGATGGAAGCCTCCGGCCCGCTGGAGCGCGACAAGGCGCCGGTGCAGGGTGTCGATCGAGCGCCACCATGCGTCGCCCGCGTCGAGGACACCGCCCGGGGGCGGCCCGTCGGCGGAGGGAGCAGGGGCGTGGCTCTCGGACGAGGCGGTGCGGGCGGCGATGAGCCGGCACCGTTCGGCCTGTGCGGTGAGGGCTTCGCGCTGTTTCGTGAAGATCTCCACCTGCCGGGCGCGGGCCGGTGCCGGATCCCAGCGGTCACGTTCCCGGGCCAGCAGGGGGCCCAGGCGGCGGGGGTCGGGCTCCCAGGCCACGAGGGCGAGCATCATCGCGGCGAGGGCGTGGCCCAGCCGCCGCCGGTGGTCGTGCTCGCCGCGCAGGATCGCCAGCGCGATCCGGCTGGAGTCGGTGAAGTGCCGCTCGACGGCGGCGACCGCCTGCGGCCCGCCGAACGTCGCGTACTCGGGCCGATAGGCGATGGCCTCCACGTGGTCGTCGGGCCGCAGCCGGTGGTCGTAGGCGACCAGGCCCTCCTGCCGGGCGAACTCCTGGGCGAGCAGCGCGTAGCGCTCGCGGTCCCACGTGACCGTCGTCGGATACGCTGCGAGGTGCTCTTCCAGCACGGCTGTGGCGCGTTTCTCGATCATCACCGCGTCGTCGGGGACGCGCGGGAGAAGGCGGAGCCGCAGATGCGGGCCGCCCTCCCAGTACCGCAGGAAGAAGAACCGGTCGAGCCGTCCGTCCAGCTCCCGCACCAGGCCGTCGACGGCCGTGCCGAGCAGCAGGTCGGTGCCGGCCTGGTGGAAGGCGTGCAGCGAGATCCAGCGGTCAGGCATGGCCCACCTCGACCACGTACTCGGTCACATGGCGGCGGCGGTCAGGGTGGCCGCCGTCTGCTTCCAGGCCGAGCGCCGCCTCGAAGTCCGGGAGCAGCTCACGAAAGACGACCACCGATCCGCTCGCGTCCAGCCCTCGGTCGAACAGCGTGACCAGCGCGGGGTCGGCCAGATCGAGATAGGTCGGTTTGGCGAGCCGCACCATGTGCAGCCTTTCGCGGACCGGCGCGCCGGGATCGCCCGAGGAGACGAAGCAACGTTCCGGCAGGGAGTGCTCGGCGAACCAGGCCGCGAGCGCGAGCAGGTGCGCCGCAGCGGAGTTCTTGCCCCGGCGCGGGATTTCGCGCACCGGGACATACCAGGCGGCACGGGCTACGGTGACCCGCCCGACCGACACCCGGGCCGTACGCTCGACACGGGCCGGCACCGACTCCGGCGGACGGGAGAAGACCGACGCCGGCTCCATCACCGGGCTGGGCATGTCGCCGAAGAGCTGGAGCAAGAGGCGGGCCGTACGCGGCAGCAGCATGGGCGCGACCATCCCGGTGTACACCGGCCGGAGCCGGGTGCCGTGCCCGGCGTGCACCAGAACGAGGCCGCCGGCGCCTGACTCGTGCCGGACGGCCAGGTCCCGCAGGTCGAACGTGGCCGGGCCGCTCGGGACCACGCCCGGATAGCCGATCTCCTGGGCCGCCACCGGGGAACGCAGGTTGACGTTGCTGCCGAACAGCCCGGTGATCTCCACCGGCATGCCGCGTTCCGTCCCGAGCAGGCGGTTCTCGCCGGCAGGAACTCCGGCGACCCGCAGCAGGCGGTGCACGCGGCTGCGCATCGCGCCGTGCCCCGGGCCGAGACCGTTGAGCACCAGCCGCACCGTCGTGTCGTCCGGCGAGCTGATCGTCTGCACGAAGCAGGACAGCGACCCCACCGGACGGACGAACTCGGGGCGGTCGGTGGCGAGACCGGCCAGCACCGTCGGGTCGATGGTAAGCGCGTCCGCGGTCTCGGGAAGCAGCTCGCGCACCGCGGCCAGCGCCGCCGTCCGGGCGTCTCGAAGCTCGTCGAGCCGGGGCACGGCGGGCGTCCGGCCGGGCGGGTGTCGCTCCTGCCACGGGTACATGAGCGCGTGCAGCTCACCGGCCGGGGTGCCGGGTGCGGCCCGATGGGTTCGCTGCGCGAGCATTCGGTGGAACCGCCCGAACGGCACCTGCGCGCCGGCGCCGAACGACTCCGCGAACAGGTCGGCGGCGAGCAGCCGGGCGACGCCATCACGATCGAAGACCGCCGCGAAGTCGGCGATCGCGTGCAGGTCGCCCAGGGCGGGACGCCAGGCGGCCAGGCCCAGCCGCGGACCGGGTGTGGTGACCACGGCGTTCTCGTGGAAAAGGTTGCGGTCCGGCAGGCGATCGGTATCGTCTCCGGCAAGTTCGGCGAACGCGGACCGTACCTTCCGCTGCAGCGCCTCACGTTCGGACACGCAGGCCGCCTCCGGGTAACGAGCGAGCGCCTCCTGTACGGCGGCCAGCGCCTTGCCCGCCGGATGCGCGGCGAGCCGATCGGTCAGGTCGGCCAGGTGCGCGGCGGCCTGGTCGGCGACCGGGGGGTGGAGTTCCAGCACTCCCAGGTCGACCAGCCGGCCGAGCGCGTCGCCGGCCTGGGCACGGAGGTCGTCGTACGGCGGGCGCAGCAGCCGCCGGAGCGGTTGGGACGCGGCGATGCCGCTGTACGCGTCCTCCTGGCCGGTCACGTACCACAGGCGGCCGTCGTCCTCCTCGAGGCTCGGGTTGGGCCTGACCTCGAAGAGGGCGGCGAGCCCGCCGTCGGCGCGGGCCAGGTCGGTGAGCAGCCGGAGCAGCAGGGGCACGTTCGGCTCGACAGCGCTCCGCCACGCCCATGGCCCGTCCCAGCGGACCGGCTCGCCGTCGTCGCTCCACTGCCCCAGAGCCGCCATCATGAAGGTGGCGTGCGGGCTGGTCTTCGCCACGACGCGGGCCAGGTACCTGGTGAGCCGGAGCGCGACCTGGCGCGGGGGGACGCTGCCGGGCGGCGAGGCCAGCCACTGGCGCAGCGCGGCGGACATCGTCGGTCCCGCCTGGAGCACGCCGTAGCCGAAGGCGTCGGTGCCGACCCACCGGCGCAGCACTTCGTAGGTGCCCCGGCACTCCTGATCGAGCAGGTCCGGCAGCTGCCGGACGAGCGCGTCATGCCAATCGAGGTCCGTGAGCCAGGCCGCGACGCGCGGACCGAGGCCGGAACCGATCTCCACCGGCCAGGCACGGCCCGCCGGCCGCCTTGCGTTGTACAGCGCCCGCCGCAACGCCACCAGCGCCGGTCGCGCCGGGCCCGGCCCGACCGCTCCGATCACCGGCTCCAGTTCGTCCGCGAGCCGCCGGCCCTCGACGGCCAGCCGGCCACGGGCCGCGAGGATCTCCTGAACGCTCCGCCACGTGGCCGTGCACCTCAGCTCCGCGAGCGCCGTCACCGGCAGCGCGGCGACCCTGGCAACCACGGTCGCGTCCACCGTGCGGCGAGCCGCGTCGATCTCGACGCGTCCCGGCAGGCCACGACGCGTCGAGACCATGTCCGGGGAGGCCTAAATGAGCCAGCTCGTGCGAGCAATGCCCGAGGCGCCCACTTCGGTGTTGCCGAGACCCATGCCCAGGGCCTTCACGAGATCCTCGCCGGGGAGCTCGACCGTCATCACGTCGAGCGTGTCCAGATCGAGGCGGAGCGGTTCATCGGTCGCCATCTGCACTCCCATTCTTACCCGCCGGAGCGGGCTATATCGGTGACGATCAACACCATAAGCACGGTCGGCGATCTCGTCCATCCGACAAGGGGGCAATGAATGGGGCAGAAAGCACGGAGGTCGAACATTAATCGACCCTCCGCGCTGCGGTGACGAGTGTCGCCACCTTTTCGACCAGGCAGCCGTCACCGTATGTGTGATGACAGAACCAGTCAATTTCACGATGGTAAGAGATTGCTGTCCGCCGACGTATCACCGATGCCCATCGAAAGATTTCAGACGGGCGGAAGGGTGGTCCTGGAGAAAGCTTCGGAAGGTCGACGCGATTAAATGTTACATGTTTGTTTCGCCGCCACGCGGCCGTGACACGAGGCCTGCTGCTGCCGGCCGTGGGACCCGTCGGCGCGCGGGCGGCTCGGCGCGCCGGACGAGCAGAAGAGCTCCTGACCCGGCAGGACGCCCCACCTGGCCGGCGAGGTCCGGTCTGACCGAACCCCGCCGGTGGTCTTCAAGCGCTCAGCCGGTGAAAGCCGCGCTGTGAATGTCCACGGGGTTGGCGGGATCGCCGGTGGTCACGCCGTACACGGCCGTGAAGGACGTCGCGCCGACCGAAACGAGGCCGGTGTAGTCCCCGATCAGGCGTCCCACGCTCGTCGCCGGAACCTTCCGCCCGTCGAAGGGCCCCTCGATGTGCTGCTCGCGCCACGACCCGGACTGCGTGCAGTCGTCGGCGCAGGTGACGGCCCACACGTCGGTGGGCAGGGTCGCGGGGTCGGAGGTGTTGTTGCGGAAGTCGTAGTAGGTGACCGCCACGGTGCCCGTCCGGGACGCGGCGACGACCGGTACCGCGGCGGAGCCGGTGGGCGTCTTGTCCACACGGACCGGGCTGGACCAGGTCTTCCCGCTGTCCGTCGACCGCGAGTAGGCCACGTGGAAGGTGCCGTCGGATTCCTGGCTCTGCCAGACGGCGTTCACCACCTTGGTGCCCGGCTGGGCGGCCAGCAGCGGCAGGGAGGCGTTGCGGATCGGGTCACCCGAGTTGTCCGGGTCCGGAATGCGGGGGCCCACCGCGAGCGGGGCCGGAACGTTCAGCGTCGGCGCCGACCAGGTCTTGCCGCCGTCAGTCGAGCGGATGACCTGGGTCGCACCCTCGGTGTCCGTCTCGTGGTGCATGCCGATCAGCAGCGTCCCGTCCGCGAGCGGCACCAGCTGGGTGCCGATGACGCCGCTGTTGTTGGGCACGTCGTACACCTTGCTCGTGGTCCAGGTGCGCCCGTCGTCGGTCGACTTCGCCAGGTAGACCGGCTGCACCCAGCCCGCATCCGTGCTGTCGATGCGGTCCCACACCGCGTAGACCACGCCCGGGTGGTACGGGTCCGCGGTCACCGTCGGGCGGTCGTTGAAGAAGCGCGGGTTGTCGTCCCGCTGCAGGGTGACCGGCGCGTCCCAGTGCTTGCCGCCGTCGGCGGACCGGGACACCAGGATGGCGGTCACGTCGCCGGCGCGGGACAGCGAGAACGACGCGGCCACCGCCGCGCCCGACGGCGTGACCGTGACCCAGTTGTCGGTCGTGACGTCGTAGTCCCCGCCGTTGGCGGCCGTGCCGCCGTTGCAGCGGGAGAAGGCCGGCAGGTTCTCGGACCGCTGCCAGGTCTTGCCGTAGTCGTCCGACACGGCGGTGACCGCGCCGTTGCTGCCGTACCGGTTCCAGCGGTCCTGCTGGAACACGGTGACGAGGTGCCACGGACGGTTCGGATCCCTGGCCAGCATGGGCAGAACTTCGGCGTTGGGGTTCAGGGTGTAGCCGTCGGCCGGGGGAAGCCCGCAGCCGGCCGGCAGCGGGCTGATGCCCGAGACCGGTCGTACGACGGGTGCGGCACCCTCGGCGGCGGCGGGCTGCGCGACGGCGCAGGCGAACAGGAGGGCCGCTGCGGGCAATAATGCCCTGGAGCGTCGAATCACGAGCCTTCCTCATCTTTGTTGATGAAGCGTCTATAGGGAGCGTCGCCGCCTCATCGGGGGCATGGCGTCCCCGGCGAAAGCGGCAAACGACACAGGGCAGATTACTGCTTCATGATCAGTTTCGTCAGCCGCTCCTGTCAGCCCGTTACCGGCCGGCGAGGCGGCCGTCAGGTGATGGCGGGGACCCGGTCCTGGCGAGACGGGCTGATCTCCATCTGCTCGCGCAGGTAGGCGATGTACTCGTCGTGATCCCGCTCGTTCCGGTACGGCTCGGTGAAGGACACGAGCGCGCCGTAGCCGTCGGCCCCGATCAGGGTGTAGGCCGGCCCGGCGGCCCAAGACCCCGCTCGGGGGTCAGGACAGCAGGCCGCGTCCGGCCGGGCTTCCGGTCAACGCCCGGCCAGGCAGCGCACCCGAGGGTGGGCGGCGATGGAGTTATGGCAGTTGGACGTCGTCGGCGGGGTGTTGCCGGCCGAGGGCCGCGAGGTCAACGTGGTCACCGGCGGCACTGCCATTTTGATGGTGAGAGTTGACGAACTCGGTTGCCGATCTTGATGCTAGGCTGCCCGCCCGTGGACTGGGGTTCGCGACGGCCGGGATCGGGGTTCCCACTGCGCCCACCACCATTTGTCTGATGTGTCGCACTGGCGTGGGAGCATGACGTCATGGGGACCTCCAACCAGCCGGTGACGGTCCCGGCCGACGCCAGCGTGGACGATTGTCCTGGCCGCAGTCTCTGACGAACGCCGGCGGGCCGACGCGGAGCGCCTCCGCGCGATTCTGTGCGAGGTGACCGGTGAGCCTGCGGTGATGTGGGGTCCCGGCATCGTCGGCTTCGGCAGCTGCCACTCCACCTACGCGAGTGGGCGCACGGATGACTGGCCCTTGGCGGGCTTCTCGCCACGCAAGCAGCAACTCGTCGTCTACCTGGTGGGTGGGTTCGAGGAGCGGCACGCATCAGTGCTCGCCCGGCTCGGTCCGCACAAGACCGGAAAGGGATGCCTCTACCTGAAACGGCTCGACGACGTCGACGAGAGCGCGCTGCGCGAGCTCATCGACCGCACGGTGCGGGTGCACCAGGGCCTTAGTCCGGGCCAACAACCGCAGTCAATAGCGGTAGCTCATGACTCCGGGCCGACTCTCCACCTTGCGGCTCGCACACCCGTGAGCCCGGCACCGTGTACCCGATCCTGGAACGGCTGAAACAGGCCGGCTGGATCACCGGTCAGCAGCGCGGTGCCGAGTGGCGCGTGCATGCTTCGAGGCTCGTACTCCACCGGAGGCGGAAGTGCCTTTCCTGGCTGGAAAAGCACTTCCGCAGAGCTCCGGCGGCCTTACCTCATTCACTCATGTGTGTCACCGGTGTGTGCGGCGCCACCAGTGGCGCCACCGCCACGACCCGCGGCCGATGCCGTACAGCGCACCGGACAGGCCGCCGATCGCGCTGTTCTGCCAGTACGCGTTGGCGCACCCTCTCAAGGTGCGCTTGCGGAGACAGCCGTAGGTGCCGAAGGCCACGCCGACGATGAAGGAGCCCCGGCTGACCCAGCGCCGGCCGCTGCTCGCCCACCGGTGGACGAAACCGCCCCAGCCCCGGCCGGTGTTCCAGCCGTACCGGAACGCCCGGTAGTGGACCTTGGCCCGGCGCCAGACGTGCCTGGCCTTGTGGCGGAGCTTGCGGCACCAGCCGCAGCCCCACTTGCCGTCCAGGTCGGTGCAGTTGACCGGGTCGCCCGAGCAGTACTCGTAGGCGTTGGCGCTGCCGCCCGCCACCGGGTCGAGCTGCAGGAACCGGCCCAGCGATGGGTTGTAGAGCCGCACGCCCATGAGCATGGTGCCGTCCAGGGTGTCGGCGGCCCGCTGCTTGCCGCCCAGCCAGCCGTACCTGCGGGCCGGACCGCGCGCCACTCCGTACTCGTCGGCGTCCACCACGGCGGCGGTCGCGGTGCCCAGCGTGTACTCGGTGCCGACGTCGCCGTGCAGCGTGGTCAGCTGCAGGCGCACGTCGCCGTTCGCGCCGGTGATGGCCGCCAGGTCGCCGTCGAAGCCGGAGACGTTCCTGACCACCTTGCCGCCGGGCTCGGCGCTCCAGCGTGGCGAGTCGCCGTCGGAGCCATAGTGGTTCACGACGGTGCCCGCCGCGGCTGCGGTGGACCTGAACCGGTCGGCCGGGTCCAGCGACCAGGTCATCGTCTGGTCGCCCGCGGTCTGCCGGCGGGCCAGGTCGTTGACGTGGTAGTCGAACGTCGTCCCGCCCGGCAGTGCGGTCGTACGGCCGAGCGCGTCATAGCGGTAGCCGTCACCCACCAGCCGGTCTCCGGAGTCGTAGGCGTAGGAGGTGATCGCCGACGCGGCGTCGTCGGCCTCCGGGCACGTGCCCTCCTGAGACTGGGCGGCCAGGCGGATCCGGTTGGAGTTGTCGTCGAAAGTGTACCGGCGCAGCGCGCACACGCCGCCCGCCGACTCCTTGGCCGAGGCCAGGCGGCCGGCCTTGTCGTAGCCGTAGGCCCGCTCGTACCCGGCGTCGCCGCGCGCGTCGGCGGCCCACTGGCCGTGCACCGACTCGGTGACCTGCTCGCTCAGCACGGGCTGGTCCAGCCCGTCCTTGGTGTAGACGCGCGAGACATCGGTGCCGGTCTCGTCGTCGGTCACACTCACGTGCAGGCCTCCGGGCAGGTCGCCGGAGGCGAACTCCCCGTCGGGGTCGTACCGGGCGGTGAACGTGCCGGCCACCGAGTCCGTCATCGTCACCGCGAGGCCACGCGGCTCGGCCGCGGTGTCGTAGCCGTAGGTGACGGTGGACGGCGCGGAGTCGGTCACCTTCGTGGTCCGGTCGAGCAGGTCGTACTCGGTCTTGACCACGCCGGCGTCGGCGTCGGTGTAGGAGATCCGCCGGCCGAGCCGGTCGTAGGCCGTGACGATCCGCTCGGTGACGTTGCCCGTGGCGTCCAGGCGCTGCTGCTCGGCCACCTCGCCGGAGTCGGGCGCGTACACCGTGGCCACGGCGCCCAGCGCCTCGCCGACGCCGCCGGTGATCCACTGGCGGATCTGGCGTCCTGCCTGGTCGTAGGCGGTGTTGGTGACGCGGGTGACGCCGTTGGCGGTCTCGGAGACCGTCAGCGGGTTGCCGTAGCGGTCGTAGGTGGTGATGGCGGTGGGCAGTTCGTCCGGGTTGTCGCCGCCTCCGGTGATCTTCCCGGCGGGCGCCGTCCGGCACGCCAGTCCCGCCCACGCCGGCTTGCCGCCGCACGGCGCGCTGCCGGAGGCGGTGTAGTACGTGGTGATCGTGGTGGCCGCGTCGTTGCCCTTGGGCAGCACGCTCTTGACGGGGTTGCCGTCGCCGTCGTACGACGTGGCCGTCACCAGGTTCAGCCCGCCGGGGTCCTTGACGGTCTTGAGCGGCTTGCCGAGCGCCCAGTCGTACTCGGTGGCGGTCGCCCGCGTGTCACGGTCCTCGCCGCTGAGCAGGCGTGCGCTCACCTCGGTCCTGGTCACCAGGTCCTTGGTGGGCGCGTCGCCGGGACGCCCCTGGTCATAGGCGTTGACGGTGTGCTCCCTGGCCGCCGTGTCCTCGCCGCCCACCGACACCACGTGCAGCGGACCGAGGGTCTCCAGCTCCCGGGTGCCGTCGTCGTTGTACGTCGAACGCTTGGACAGCAGCTCAGCCCGTTCGGCCGTGGGCAGCCCGGAGACGCCGAGCTCGGCCAGGCGCGGTGAGGTGCCGAGCGCCAGCTCGCGGTTGCCCTCCGACAGCTCGCGCACGACGTTGCCGAACTTGTCGTGCTCGGTGGCCGACAGGTGACCGCCTGGCGTGAGCTGGTTGACCTGCCGCCCGTTGGCGTCGAGGTAGGTGACGGTGGCCCTGGTCCAGGAGCGGCCGTCGGGGATCTGGTCGCCGGGGAAGACGGCGGTGGCGTCGGTGGGGTTGTCGTGCTGCCCCCAGGCCGCGGTGTGCTGCGGCAGCAGGTCGGCCGGACCACCGGCGGCCTTGTCCAGCGGCACGTTGTAGACGATGGAGGTGCGGTTCTCGCCCTCCGCCTGGTCGGCCGTGCCCGGCTTGAGCGCCTGCCGGACCGCGCTGGTCAGCCTGCCGTCGGCGTCGTAGACGAACGTCCACGGGAGCTGTCCCGGCGAGGTGAGCGAGGTGAGGTGGCCGCCGGTGTCGTAGCCGTAAACCGTCTTGAGCGCCGGTGCGATGCGCGGGTCCCACGACTGGATCAGGCGGCCGGCGCTGTCGTAGGCGTACTGCGCGACGGCTACGGGGGTGCCGGAGTCGTGGAACAGCACCTGCTTGACCCGGCCCGCGTAGTCGCCGCCGCCGGTCTGCGTGGCGTAGACGAGCTCCAGCACCCGGCAGCCGGGCTTGGGCGAGGGCAGCGCGCAGTCCGCACCCGCGTCGGACACCGCGCTGGTGGGCGCGATGACCGCCTTGAGGCGCTGGGCGCCGCTCGCGGCCTCGTAGACGTAGCGGGTGATGTTGTTCGCGCCGGGCGGGGTCGTCGTGGCCGGCAGGTACGACGTCGCGCCCGTGGGCTTGGTGAACGTGGTGACCACGCCGTCGGCGTCCTTGAGCGTGTAGGAGCCGGTCAGCGCCAGGTCCTCGGCGCCCTCCTCCGGCTTCCAGCCGCTGCCGGTCTTGGTGAACTGGATGGGCGTCCCGTCCACCAGCGTGACCTCGACGGAGCTGGCGGAGGTCTCGCGCAGCGCCGCGTACTCGGAGTCGGCGACGTCCGAGACGCCGCCGGCCGACCATTCGGGGCCGAACGGAGCCGCCTGGGAGGCGATCTTGGTCCCGGCCTTGGGGTCGCGCGAGGAGATCGTCCTCGACAGCGCCAGGCCGAACAGCTCGGCCTCGCTCTCCTCCACCCGGAAGTCGCCGGTCAGCAGGTTGACGCTGCCCGGCCCCACGTTCTGCGTGTCGGCCCCCGATGCCTGCCGGTCCGCGACCACGTCGGCGGCCGGCGTGCCCGCCGAGCCCGAGGCGTTGGCGAACACGGCGCGGACCTGGACGGCGCCG
>NZ_JBSFTC010000193.1:0-21834 GCF_053590415.1 Nonomuraea sp. NPDC003201 | reverse complement strand
GCCCCTCACTCCACCAGGCCGGCCGCCACAGCGGAGCCGACCTGCAACGGCTCGCGGTCGCCACCGCCACCGCGCTGGCCGCCATCCACCGGGCCGGCGTCGTGCACCGGGACTTCAAGCCCGCGAACGTCCTGCTGGGACGCGACGGGCCGCGCGTCATCGACTTCGGCATCGCCCGCGCCATGGACGCCGCGCTGACCCGTACCAGCAGCGTCGTGGGGACGCCCGCGTACATGGCGCCCGAGCAGTTCATGGGCGCCGCCGCGGGTCCGGCGGTGGACGTGTTCGCGTGGGGGGCCGTCATGGTGTACGCGGCCACCGGCGCCCCGCCGTTCGGCAACGACTCCGTGCCCGCGGTGCTCAGACGGATCCAGTACGAGGAACCGCAGCTCGGCGGGGTGCCGGAGCCGCTGCGCTCGATCGTGTACGCCTGCCTGGCCAAGGATCCGGCGGCCCGCCCGGCCATGCACGACGTCCTCTTCCAGCTGATCGGCGGCCAGGCACCTCCGCCAGGCGGTTCGGCCCATCCGGCCTCACCAGGACCGGGGTCGGGGGCCTTCCCAGGCGGCCCGGTGCCTCAAGGATCGGCGGGGCCGGGCGTGGCGCCCATGGGATCAGGACATGCGGGTCCGGGGGCGTTTGCGGGAGGGCCCGCATATGGGGCAGTCCCGGGCGGACCCCATGGGCCTGGCCCGTACCGGGGACCCGCGCAGCACCCCGGCGGCCCCTTTCCGCACCAGCCGCCGATCGCCCACCTCCGGACCAACCCCGGACGGGGATCCTCCGGCAACGGGCGCATCCTCGCGTTCCTGGCCGGCGGGACCGCGGTAGTCGTGACCGGCGCCGTGGTGGCCGCCTGGGCCTGGGCGCCGTGGTGGCCCGGCCGTGCCACCACCGCCAACATCGTCACGGCCGCCACCCCGACCGTCTCCGGCTCGGGCACCGGGGCGAAGGGGTCCGCCAAGACCCCGCACCCCACCAAGAGCACGAAGACCTCCAAGACCCCGAAAACTCCCAAAACCTCCACGACCCCCAAGGCCACCACCACGACCCGCCCCACCGCCGAGCCCACCGCCGAGCCCACCACTGAGCCCACCGCCAGCCGAACGTCCAGACCGACCGCGAAGCCCAGCACCTCCAAACCGACCGCGACCAGCGGCAGCGGCGGCGGGGTGAAGTCGGTGTCCTTCAGGTACGAGGGCTACAAGCTGAGCGACTGCTGGCGCAACGACACGAACATCTGGGCCACGGTCTCGGCCACGGGCACCTACAGCTACCGATGGCTCGTCAACGGCCAGAACCAGGGCAGGCAGGAGGGCACGTCGTCGTCGAAACCCCTGCTGCCGTCCATCACCTGGAAGGGGGCCGGGACGTACAACGTCGTCTTCGAGGTGGTCACCCCGAGGAGGTTCACGAAGAGCGCCACGGTGAAGATCTGCAGCAACAGCGAGAGCTGGGGCGAGGAGTGGCCGGACTAGCCCTGGCCCTTGGCCAGGAGCTCCTCGAACGTGGTCGCGGCGTGCCCGGTGAGCGTGGGGATCGCGTCGCCGACCCCCTCCAGCTCACCGGCGGCGATGGCCTCGTACGTCGACACCCACGCCGCCACCTGCCACGCGGGCGCGTTGTAGCCGCGGCGGGACTCGTAAGCCTCTTCGACCGTCTCCGGGTGGTACGTGATCGCGCGCCCGGTCGCCCTGGTCAGCGCGGCGGCCACCTCGTCCAGCGTCAGGGCCTGCGGCCCGGTGAGGTCGTAGGTCGCACCCTCGTGCGCGCCCGGATCCAGCAGGACCACGGCCGCCGCCTCCGCGATGTCGTCCTGGGCCACCGCAGCGACCCGCCCCTGCCCGGCCGGGCCGCGGATCACGCCGTCCTCCCCCACCATCCCCGGTAGGAAGTCGGCGTACAGGTTGTCACGCAGGAAGGTGAAGGGCAGGCCGCTGTCGCGAATGTGCTGCTCGGTGGCCCAATGGTCGCGCGCCAGCGTGAACGTGGCGTCCGGGGCGGCGCCGTAGAACGAGATGTACACCAGATGGGCGACACCGGCCTCGCGGGCGGCGTCCACGAACGTGCGATGCCGGTCGAGGCGGTCGGCGCTCTCCGACGCGGACACGAACAGCACGGTCGAGGCCCCTTCGAGAGCCCGCCGCACCGCGCCGGGATCGCCGTACTCGGCGCTGACCGCGCTCGCGCCCGCCAGCGGGGCGACACGGTCGGCCTGCCGTGAGACGAGCCGCTGCTCGACCCCGGCGGCGGCGAGCAGCGCGGCCACCCGCCCGCCGAGGCGCCCGGTCGCACCGGTGGTGACGATGAACCCCATGCGATCACCCTATTGCGCCCGGGGCTGTCAACCAGGCGTCCCCGTGCACCGTCTCCTCATGGTCCCCATCCGTCGCAAGGAGTCGCCGTGCGTGTTCTGCTGCTCGTCCCAGCCGCCACCCTGTTGCTCTCGTCTGCCGCCGCCCGGGCCGACGTCGTGGAGTACGAATGCAAGGTCCGCGCCACGGGCGAGACCCAGGACGTGAAGGTCGAGGTCGAGCTGACGGTGCCCACGGACGCGCAGGTGGGCGAGCAGATGGCCATCGGCTGGCACGGCACGTACGTGGAGGGCTCCGAGTTACGCGCACCCGCCACGGGCCTGGAGGACGACCTCAACCTGTACGCGTACGCGGGCATCAGCGGCATCGAAAAGCTGAAGTCGGCCACCGGCGTCGCCGCGATCGGGCCGATCATCCCCGGGTCTCCCGTCCCACTCCCCGCGACGACGGTCAACATGAAGACGACACCCAACAACGCGGGCACCGGCACCGTACGCGCGGCCTCCATCAACTTCGGCACCAGCCCCAGCGACCGCGCGATCGAGTGCGAGGTCAAGAACAAGGACGCCCTGACAAAGCACCCCCTCAGCATCCCCGGAACCGGCGAGACCACGAGCCCCAGCCCCAGCGAGACGGACGAGACCACAAGCGCCAGCCCCAGCGAGACGGACACGAAGACCAAGACCCCGGCTGGCGCGGCCGACACGGGTGGCGGTGGTGAGGCGGGGCCCGACGGGCGGGTGCTGGTGGGGGTGGGGGGCCTGCTCGTCCTCGCCTCCGCAACCGGCCTGGTCCTGCGGCGGCGCAGGGTTGTAGCGGGCTTGTAGCGACCCTGTAGGACCCGGGCTGATCGTTTACGGCAGAGGGGCGCGAGAAGCCCCCCTATCCCGAACAACGAGGGAGAGTCCCATGGTCAAGACTGTTCGCCGGTACGCCAAGTACGCCATCAGCACGCTGTCGACCGCGGTTTTCGTCCTCAACGGCTGACACCCAGGTGTCCCCCGGGAGCTCCGGGCCCGGGGGACACACTGCACCATCGCGACAGGAGGGCGAGGCGTGTTCGGCACAGCGGTGCGGCAACTGGGCTACGCGTGGACGATGATGTCCGGCCGCAGGTTCCGGATCAAGGACGTGCGGGCGCTGGTGGAGGACACGCGGGCGACCATGGAGGCGTTCGGATCGCCCGGCGAGGGCTCCGACGACATGCTCGCCGCCGCCGACCCGGAGATCCAGGAGGACCTCACCAAGCGGCGCCTGCGCCGCACGATCAGGCACGCCCGCGCGGAGGTCCCGTACTACCGCGCTCTCGAGTCGGACGACCTGGCCGGCGTCGCCCCCACCCCCAAGCAGGCACTGCGCGGCATGTCCGCCGCGTTCGTCTCCGAGCTGGCCCGTCCCGCCGTGCTCGCGCACACGACCGGCACGACCGGCAGCCCCACGCTCGTGTGGTTCTCCGCGTACGAGATCGAGCTGATGTCGTCGATGGCGGCGCTCGCCGCGATGCTGAACGGCGGCCTGCGCTCCGAGCACCTGTGGGCCAACGCCATCAGCTCCCGTTCCATCGCCCAGATCGTGGCCGAGCGGGCGGTGCCGATGACGGGCGCGGGCTTCGTGCACCTCGGCATGATCGATCCGCGCGCCACCCTCGACCGGCTGGCCACTCCGATGCACGTCCCCGGCAAGCAGCCCCTCATCACGCACCTGAACGTGACCGCCTCCTACCTGGCCGCGCTGGTGCAGGAGGCCGAGCGCGGCGGCTGGAGCCCGCGCGACTTCGGGCTCATCGAGGTGACATCCGGCGGCGAGGTGCTCACCGACGCGCTGCGCCTGCGCGCCGAAGAGGCCCTGGGGGCCAGGGTCTACGACGGCTACTCCATGACCGAGATCGCGCCCGTCACCGGGCGGGTGTGCGATGACGGTCACCTGCATCTGCCCTCCGACCAGGGCCTGGTCGAGGTGCTCGACCCGGTCACCATGGAGCCCGCCGGGCCGGACGCGCTCGGCGTCCTGGTCGTCACCCCGTACTCCACCTTCCGCGACACCACGCTGCTGCTCCGGTACGTCACCGGCGACCTGGTCAGAACCCTGCCCGAGCCGCCCACGTGCGCGCTGGCGGCGATCCCGGCGACCTCCCGCATCCTGGGACGCGCGGTGGACGGCGACGTGACCACCCGCGACGTGCTGGACCTGCTGCAGGCGGAACACGCGCTGCCGCTGCCGACCAGGTTCGCGGTCGAGGACGGGATCCTGCACGTCGTGTCGGGCAAGGACGACCCGGCGCTGCTCGGCCGGCTGGAGGAGCGGGCCGCCGCGACGAAGCTCAAGGGCATCGTGCTGGTCGAGAGCCCGGACGACCTGCCGCGCCCCTGCCACGTCCGGGCGGACCTGATCGAGCAGAGCTTCGAGCACGCCGCGCACCTCCCGATCGGAGTCCGATGACCGCGCACGTCCTGGGCCTGCACACGCTCATCGCGCTGACCGTCGCGCTGGCGGCCCTGTTCCTGTCCCGGTACGAGATCCCGCGACCGCCGGTCGGCAAGTTCGTCGGGTCCGACATCGCCGTCATGATCGTGGCGCTGGTGGCGATGCCGTTCGCGTACCTGCACATCCCCGTCGGCATCGTCGTGACGATCTTCGGCGTGGTGGTGTTCACGCTCGCGCAGCTCACGCTGGCGCCGGTGCTCGGCGGGCGGACGGCGGCGATCGCGGCGGCGGTGCTGGTCGGCGGCGACGTGGCCGCGTACTTCGCCGGTTGGGAGCCCGCCGTCCTCGTGCTGAACGACGTGGCGGTGATCCTGCTCGTCGTCGGCGTGGTCAACCTCTGGGTCCAGACGGCCGTCACCCCGGCCCAGGTGGCCGCCCTGGCCGCCGCGCTGACCTGCTACGACACGCTCGCCACCGGGCTCAGCTCGCTCACGCTCGACTTCGTGGCGCGGCTGGACGGGCTGCCGTTCGCGCCGGTGCTGGCCACCCGCTACGGTGCCGACGCCTCGCTCGTCGGGCTGGGCGACTGCCTCATGCTCACGTTGTGGCCGCTGGTGGCGTACAAGAGGTACGGCCGGCGCGCCGGCCGGCTGGCCGCCGGGATCGACGCCGCGCTGCTGGCCGTCGCGGCCACGGCCTTCCTGTCCGGGAGCGGCGCGATACCGCTGCTGACCCCGCTCGGCCCGCTCATCGTCGCGCAGTGGCTCTTCTGGCGCACCCGCCCCGTCCCCGCGCCGTCGCGGCCGCTGGTGGAGCGGGCGCTGGGTGAGATGATCCCCGCGGGCGGGTGGGTGGCGCTGGCCGACGGCGAGATCGTGGGCGAGGGCCCCACGCCGGGAAGCGCCCGGCGGGCGGCACGGCAGTCGGGCCTCGCAACCGTCCCCGTGGTACGGCACCGCCCGGCCGAGTAGGTCAGCCCTGGGCCTCGTTCAGGAAGCCCTCGACCTGGGCCCGTTCCGGCCCGCTCTCGAACAGCTCGGCCGACTCGCGCCACACCGCCGCCGCGCACGGGTGCTCCCCCAGCTCGGCGTACGCGCGGCCGAGCTCCCTGAGCACGCGGGCCCGCCAGGCCGGCGGCCCGCCGGGCCCGAGCCCGTCGCGGGCGGTGACCAGCAGGCCGAGCGCCTCCGCGGCGCGCCCCTGCCGCAACCGCACCTCGCCCAGCGCGTACGTGGCCAGCGCCTCCCCCAGCCCGTCCCCGCACTCGCGGAAGAGCGACCTGGCCCGGTCGAGCGCGTCCACGGCCTCGTCGAACCGCCCGAGCGCCCCCAGCGCCTCGCCGAGCCTGCGCAGCACCTTGCTGGACGCGACGCGATCCCCGATCATCTCGCTGACCACCAGGCTCTCCTGGTAGCACCACACGGCCTCGGCCACCTCGCCGCGCAGGTAGCAGGCGGTGCCCAGAGCCCGCAGCAGGTCGCCGCGGGCCCGCCGGTCCTCCCCCGCCTTGGCCAGCCGCTCCTGGCAGAGCCGCACCGCCTCGCCGTACCGGCCCAGCTCCATGTGGATCCAGACGGGCCACGTCCAGGCGTAGTCGAGCCCGCCCTCGTCACCCAGCTCCTCCAGCAGGGCGATGGCCCGGTACGCCTCCTCCAGCCCTTCCTCGAACAAACCGGCCCCGTGGAGGCAGGCCGCCCGGTTGATCAGCGCGTACGCGGCCCCGTGCGAGTCCCCGATCCGCAAGCAGTCCTGATATATCCGCTGAAAGTGCTCGCCCGCCGGCCCGTAGGCCCCGCGCGACAGCGGCACCCCGGCCAGCATCAGCTCGGCCCGCAGCGCGATCCGCTCGCTCGGCGCCGCCGCGATCACGATCCCCTGCAGCCGCTCCACGTCGTCGAAGAACCCCTCCAGGTTCAGGTACACCGACAGGTGGTGCGCCAGCTCGGCCGCCTCCTCCGCCATCCCCAGCTCGACGGCCGCCGACACGCTGTGGACGAGCGTCCTGCGCTCGGCGGCCAGCCACGCGATCCCGACCCCGTCGATCGCCTCCGCCTGGGGGAAGGGCGGCGCGGTCGGGATGGGCAGGTCCCTGGTCGCCGCCCTGAGCCGGCGCAGGCACTCCAGCACGTGCCGGGTCAGCGCCGCCCGCTGCTCCTCCAGGTCGTCCTCGACCCGGGCCCGCTCTTCGGCGTACACGCGTAACAGGTCGTGCAGGCGGTAACGCGGCTGCCCCGCCCCGTCGACCTCGCGCGAGTCGAGCATCCCCCTGGCGACCAGCGTCTCCAGCGCCGCGTCCGCCTCCAGCCCGGACGAGCCGAGCAGGGCCGCCGCCGACCACTCGGCGATGCTCCCCAGGTCGGCCAGCCCCAGCAGCCGGAACGCCCGCCGCGCCGGCTCCGGCAGGGCCGCGTAGCTCTCCCCGAACGTGCCCCGCACGTCCAGCCCGCCCACGATCAGCTCGTCGAGCCGCCGGTCCTCGAGCCTGCTGGCGAACACGCCGACCGGCCAGGACGGGCGGATCGCCAGCCGCGCGCCCGCCACCCTGATCGCCAGCGGCAGCAGCCCGCAGGCCTTCAGGATCGCCTGCGCGGCCTCCGGCGCCGCGCGGAAGCGGGCCCCGCCCGCCACCCGCTCCAGCAGCAGCCGGGCGTCGTGCTCGCCGGGCAGGTCGAGCTGCAGCCGGGTGGCCCCCTCCAGCGCGGGCAGCCGCGACCTGGACGTCACCAGCACGCAGCTGCGCGCGGTGCCCGGCAGCAGGTGGCGCACCTGCGTCTCGTCCTGGGCGTCGTCGAGCACGATGAGCACGCCCATGTCGGCCAGGCGCTGCCTGAGCAGGCTCGCCCGCTCCTCCAGCGGCCCCGGGACCAGCGTGCCGTCCACGCCCAGCGAGCGCAGCAGCTCGCCGAGCAGGTCCTCCGGCCGCCGCGGGCCGGCCGCGTCCCGGCCCAGCCGCAGGAAGACCTGCCCGTCGGGGTAGTCGGCGCGTAACAGGTGCGCCGCGTGGACGGTGAGCGTGGTCTTCCCCACTCCCGGCAGCCCCGAGACGACCACGATGGGCGGCGACATCCGCTCCGGCCGGGCCCGCGCGGCGGGGAGCAGCACGTCCAGCTCGGCCTTGCGGCCCACGAAGTCGGAGGTGTCGGCGGGCAGCTGGCACAGCGGCACGCGCGGGGAGACCGGGGCGCTCGGCGCGGGGTCGCCGGCCAGCAGGGCGGCGTGCAGGTCGGCCAACTCGCGGCCCGGCTCGATGCCCAGCTCGCTGCTGAGCACCGCGCGGGCCTGGCGGAAGGCGTCGAGCGCCTCGCTGCGCCGCCCGCTCCTGTGCAGGGCCAGCATGAGCTGCGCCCAGAGCCGCTCGCGCAGCGGGTGGGCCGCGACCAGCGTGCGCAGCTCGACCACCAGGTCCTCCCCGCCGAGCTCCAGCCGGACGTCGATCCACTCGGACCTGGCCAGGAGGAGCTGCTCCTCCAGCTCGGCGATCCTGGGCTCCATGGCGCTGCCGAGCCGGCTGTCCTCGGCGGGCCTGCCCCGCCACAGGGACACCGCCGCCTTGTAGGCCTGCTCCGCGGCCTGGTGCTCGCCCGCCTGCCGCGCGCGCCGCGCCCGGCGTACGACGTCCTCGAACGCGAGCAGGTCGAGCCGGTCGGGCGACAGCTCGCACGCGTACCCGGCGGGCTCCGTGCGCAGGCGGAGCGCGGTGCCGCTGACGACGCGGCGCAGCTGGGAGACGTACGTCTGGAGGTTCGCCACGGCCGAGCGCGGCGGGTCGTCCCAGACGGCGGCGACCAAGCGCTCGGTTGAAATCACGACATTGGGGTGGAGCAGCAGGACGCTGAGCACCGCGCGCTGCTTGGCGCTCAGCCGAACGGGCCCTTCTGCGCCTTGGACGCGTAAGGATCCCAGAATCGAGAAATCCATCGTGGCAATCTCCCCGAGGCCATCCGGACCCACGACGCAGTACATCCCTTGCCGGATGTTTTGGCAACTGCCGACCTTGACGGGTCTAGTTTGATGTCATGGGATATCTGCCGATCGGCGAACATGGGCTGATCGGCGACCTGCGAACGGTCGCCCTGGTCGGCACGGACGGCACGATCGACTGGTACTGCTGCCCGCGCTTCGACGCGCCGAGCGTGTTCGGCTCGATCCTGGACACCGAGCGGGGCGGCTGTTTCGAACTGGCCGCCGACCTCGACATACGGACCAAACAGTTCTACATCCCCGACACGAACGTGCTGGTCACCCGGTTCTTCGCGGACGAGGGCATGGCCGAGGTCCAGGACTTCATGCCGGTCGTCGAGGAGGAGACGCACGAGGCCGACCGGCACCGGCTGATCAGGCGGCTGGTCTGCGTACGCGGCTCGCTGTCGTTCCGCGTGCTGGTCGCGCCCCGGTTCGACTACGCCGCGCAGGAGCACAGCGTGCGCCTGCACGACGGCCGGGCCACGTTCGAGTCATCCGGGCTCTCCCTGACCTTGACCTCGACCGTGCCGCTGGAGAGCGACGGGCGTGACGTGCGGGCGCGGTTCACGCTCTCCGAGGGTGAGCAGGCCGTCTTCGCCCTCGACCGGTCCGACATGGGGCTCGGCCCGAAGTCGTGCGCGCTCGCCGAGGCCGAGCAGGAGATGGCCGACACGGTGCGGTTCTGGCGGTCGTGGCTGTCCGGCTCCCGTTACCGCGGCAGGTGGCGGGAGATGGTGCACCGCTCGGCGCTGACGCTGAAGCTGCTGACGTACGCGCCGACCGGCGGCATCGTCGCGGCCCCCACCACGAGCCTGCCGGAGCAGATCGGCGGCCCGCGCAACTGGGACTACCGCTACGTGTGGGTGCGCGACGCGGCCTTCTGCGTGTACGCGCTGCTGCGGCTGGGCTTCACCGAAGAGGCCGAGGCGTTCATGAACTTCCTGTCGGAGCACGTCACGCTCGGCCGCGGCGAGCAATCGGCCCCGCTGCAGATCATGTACGGCATCGACGGCCGCGTCGAGTTCCCGGAGCGCGAGCTCACCCACCTGGAGGGCTACCGCGGATCGGCCCCGGTACGCGTGGGCAACGCCGCCGCCGACCAGCTCCAGATGGACATCTACGGCGCGCTCATCGACTCCGTCTACCTGTACGACAAATGGGGCAAGCCCATCTCCAGCGACCGCTGGGACGAGCTGTGCACGCTGGTCGACTGGGTCTCCGACAACTGGGACCAGCCGGACGAAGGCATCTGGGAGACCCGCGGCGGGCGCAAGAACTTCGTCTACTCCAGGCTCATGTGCTGGGTGGCCATCGAGCGGGCCATGCGCATGGCCATCCACCGCGGGCTCCCGGCCGACATCCCGCGCTGGCGCGAGGCCCGCGACGGCATCTACCGGCAGATCATGCGGAACGGCTATTCGACCACGCTGAACGCCTTCATCCAGCATTTCGACGATGACGTGCTGGACGCGTCGGTGCTGATGATGCCCCTGGCCAAGTTCGTCTCGCCCATGGACCCGAAGTGGCTGTCCACGCTCGACGCGCTCGCCGAGGAACTGGTCTCCGACTCGCTGGTCTACCGCTACGACCCCGAGGTCAGCCCCGACGGGCTGCAGGGCTCGGAGGGCACGTTCTCGATCTGCACGTTCTGGTACGTCGAGGCGCTGGCCAGGGCGGGCCGGGTGGAGGAGGCCCGCCGGGTCTTCGACAACATCCTGAGCTACGCCAATCACCTGGGCCTGTACGCCGAGGAGATCGGGCGCTCAGGGGAGCAACTCGGCAACTTCCCCCAGGCGTTCACCCATCTGGCGCTGATCAGCGCCGCCTTCAACCTCGACCACGCCCTGGGTTGACGCGTTCCGCTCCGGCAAACTGGGCGGATGACGTCGAGTGATCATGAACCGGTCACGCCGTTCGAGGAGCGGTTGTGGGCGGCGCACCGGGACGGGCAGGACGCGCTGTGCCTGAGCCTGCTCCGCGACGCGGACCTGGCGCTGCCGATCACCACCGCCGCGGCGGGCGGGACCGAGGCCCCCGCGTGGGCGACCGCCGCCGACGCCGAGCGGACGTGGCTGCTCGCCTACACCTCTGTGGAGGCGATGCGGCTGGCCACCGGAGGCGTCGCCACGCACTGCCGCATCCTGTCGCTGGTCGAGCTGGCGGCCGGCTGGCCGGACCCGCGGTGGGGGCTGGCGATCAATCCGGGGCTGACGGCCGCCTTCATGCTGGAGTCGGGGACGGTGGCCAGGCTGGCGGTGCCCACGCTGGCCGTGGACCTCGTGCTCGATCCCGGCTCGGGGGTGCCGGCGGTCCAGAAGCTGCTGTCCCCCGCCGCCATCCATGACCTGCTGACCGGGGGCGAGCCGCGCGTCTCCGGCTACTGCCATCACGCCCTGGACGTCTCGCACATCGCGACGCCCGTCGTGCTCGCCGACGCGCTGGGGCAGCCGGACCTGCTGACCGAGAAAGGTTCGCTGAACATCCTGCGCTGGCGCCCCGTGGGCCTGGCCGGCTACCGCACCCCCTACGGCGGGACCGACGAGGAGCGCAGGGCCGCGGTGGCGGGCTGGGTGGTCGAGGAGCCGCCGTTCGTGGGGATGGGCCTGGTGCCGAACGTCGACCAGGTCATCCGCGAGTACAAGGTGTACGGCGTGGGCCTGCCGCACGGCGCGGAGATCTGGGAGCTCACCTCGGGAGGGACGGAGCACCGGCGCGCGATCTACCACGGCGACCTGGGCCGGTGGCTGCTGGTCGGGAGGCGGACGGGATGAGCTGGCACTTCTACCGGGCCCGCTGGCAGGGGGCCGACTACGTGGCCAGCCCCGAGCCGCACTCCCTGGAGCTGTGGATCCGGCTGCGCAGCCCCGAGCCGGCGGACGGGTTCGAGGAGGTCGAGCCCGGCTGCCACGTACGCCCGGTGCCCGCGTCGGAGTGCACGGCCCTGGACTTCGTGACGACGGTGTGCACCTGGCGGGGGGAGCGCTTCCACGTGCACGACGAGCGTGACGGGCGGCTGCTGCTCGAATACCTGGGCGGGTCCGCGCCCGCGGCGGTGGAGCTCGGGCTGGAGCGCGTCGAGCGGGGCGTGTACCGCCTCTGGGTGCCCCGGGCCGAGGTGACGGACCTCCACGAACACACCGAACCACTAAATGTCGGGAAACAACACTTTTGAACACACTCTTGTCTGATGGTGTTCATGTGACGGAAACTAACTAGAAACGTGGAAGTTTCGTAAGAGGATTTCCCGTAGACGGGAGGCCTGGCTTCAGGGGGTGTCATGGAGTCGCTCGACCAGCCTGATTCGGCGGCGATGAGGGCATACGCCGACGAGCTGCGCGACATGTTCCGGCAGATCCAGGACGCGGGCATGGAGCTGCACGCCCAGGCCAGAGGGGTGCAGTTCACCGAGAAGTCACGCGACGGCCTGGTGTCGGTCACGGTCGGCCCGCGCGGCGAGCTCGTCCGGCTCGACCTGGACCCGCGCATCTACCGGCGGCCGGAGGCTCGGCAGCTGGCCGACACGATCGTCGAGACGGCTCAGCGGGCGGCGGCCGGCGCCCGCGAGCGCGTCATGGAGATCCTCGAGCCGGTGATCCCCCGTGCGGAGCTCGAGGCACACCTCGACGGCGACGTCGAAACCGCCCTGACGCAACTCGCCGAGCGGATGGAGGGTGAACGATGAGGCTCTGGGACGGTACGCAGATCATCAAGCCCAGCGTGGACCGGGGGCTGTCCGAGTGGTCGACGATGGCCGAAGACCTCGAACACGAGTCGGCGAGGCTGGTCGCCCTGGTCCAGGAGGCGCTCGACGCCGCCCCGTGGGGTCCCGGCGCCGAGGGGGAAGCGTTCAGGGCCGCCCATTTCCGCAACGACGGCCCCAACCAGATGCTCAGCCAGTGCACCCAGCTGGCCAAGGAGATCACCGGCGCGGGGAGCGGGGTGCGCACGGCCGTCGACAACACCCTGAAGATGGATCTCGACATCAAGCGCGACATGGCGGCCGGGCGGGTGCGGGAAATCTGAGGCCCAGGACGTGACGGTCAATGCCGACACCGGGGTCCACGGCTCCGGCAGCAAGAACGGCGGCGGCCTTGCCGCCCCGCGGCCAGCGGTCCGCATCGACAGCGACGTCCTTCCCGCGTGGGAGACCGAGGCGCTGCCCGACTGGGTCGTCTACTGGCTGATCCCCCTGCTTTCGGCTGGGCAGAAATGGCCGGGCGCCAGCGAGAGCGGGCTGTCGAAGCTCTCCGAGGCGTACGACAAGCTGGCCGAGGGGTCCGTCAGCTCCGCGCCGGCCGCGGGCTCGGCCACGCGCGTCCTCCTGGACGGGTGGATCTCGCCCGCGACCGCGAACTTCGTCACCAGGGCCACCTTCCTGTACGGCCACGAGGGCGGGCTGGCCGGGGTGTCCGGGAACGCGCGGGCCTACTCGCAGCAGGCCAACAACTTCGCCGTCGAGACGCAGTACTCCAAGCTCTCCGTCAACGTGGCCTTCTGGGTGACGGTCGTCGCCATCGCGATCGCCCTCTTCGTCGCCTTCTTCACCGCCGGCTCCTCCACCGCGATCATCGGGCCGTACGCGGCGGGCGCCCGCGCGGCCATCACGCGGATCCTCGTCAGGCTCATGACCCTGGGCGGCAGGGAGCTTGGCGTGAGGCAACTGGCCAGGGTGACCGCGCTCAGCGGCGCCACCGGGCGCGGCCTCATCGCCAGGCTGCTGGCCTCGCCGATCGGCCGGGAGCTGATCGAGGAGATCGGCGAGGAGTTCTTCATCGACGCGGCCTCCCAGTACCAGCAGCTCCAGATGGGCACCGTGCAGGACTGGGACGTGAACAAGTCGGCCGCCTCGGTCATCGGCGCGGGCGGCGGCGCGCTCTTCGGCACGGCGCTGGCCGGGCCCGTGTCCCAGATCACCAGCCACGTGCCGGGATTCGCGGGCCGCGCCCTCACCACGGGTCTCACCAACACGATCGCCTCCCCGGCCGGCAGCTTCATCGCCAACGGCGTGGTCTACGACCAGTGGCAGAACCCGTTCACGGCCGATTCCCTCCTGGGCGGCTTCATGGGCGGCGCCGGGCGTACCGGGACGATCAGCCCGTTCAACCCCGAGGTCTACACGGCGCTGGCGCACCCGGTCACCTCTCTCGCCTCCGCCTACGACCTCGCCGCGCAGACCGACGCCGGCCGCGCGGCGGGTGGCCCGCCCGGGGGCCCGGCGGACGGGAACACGTCGGGCGGCGGCCCCACGAACGGCGGCCCCCAGCCCGGCATGCCCGGAGCCGTGCGCCAGCCCGACCCCGCGGGGCCCACCACCGTGAGGTCCGGCGGGCAGGCGACCCCGAGGCCCGACGCTCCGGCGACGCCGAGGGCCGACGGCGGCCGGGACGGCGACGGCCGGCGCAACCCCGCCGCACCGGACCCGGACGCGTCGTCGCAGCGGCGAACCTCCAGGGGTGAGGACCCCGACCAGACAGACCCGAATGCGACAACACCCGACCAAGCGGACCCGAGTGCGGCGGCACCCGACGAGACGGACTCGAGTGCGGCGGCACCCTCCCAGGACGACGCCGCGTCGCAGCCCGCCGGCGACGCGGGCCCGCGACCGGACGACGCCTCGGGACGTGCCGGGCAACCCTCAGCCACGGGCCAGGCGCCGGACGGCACCCCCGCGCCCGACGCCGACCCGGCCCAGCCGGACAACGGCGCCGCCCAACCAGACAACAACCCCGCCCAGCCGGACGCCAACCAGGCAACCCCGGACAACCCGGCACAGCCCGACAACAGCCCCGCCCAGCCCGACGGCCAGACGGTGCCCGACGCCCAGGCCGCGACCGGCTCGACGCAGCTCGCCGACGACGGCTCCGGGCAGCCGGTCACCTCCCTCAACGGGTCGGCCCCGGCCGGTCAGCCCATGCCCGCCGCCGTCCGAGCCCGTACGGCGCTGATCGGCGCGCTCGCCGCGAACTTCCCCGACGCGGTGGTCGGTCCGGAGGGCGACCTCCTCATCTCCACCCCCAACGGCGTGCGCGTGATCTCCGCGGCCACCATGGGCCGCGTCCGCTCCGCGCTGGACATGCGGGCCGAGGAGGTCCAGGACCTCTCGGAGCTGCAGGCGGAGGCCGCCGCCATGCTGGCGGTCGTCCAGGGCGAGGACGTCGTCCAGGCCGGGCAGCCGACCGCCCCCGCGGCGGCCCCGGCCCCCGACGCCGCACCGGCGCACACGAGCAAGCCGGGCACGGTCACGTCGCGGCCGGTGCCCGGCACCAGGTACGTCCCCAACGGCCGCCAGGGCCCCGACCTGGACTTCGACGAGGTGTACGACGCGGTCGCCGAGCTGCTCGCGGCCCACTTCCTCGACCAGGGCGTGACGGGCTTCAGCTGGTCGCAGGACGGCCGGACGCTGGCGGTCCACACGGCGACGGACGGCACCCACTACTTCAGCCCCGTCATCGGCGGCCTGTCCCCGAACCTGATGGGCGAGACCGAGGTCAGGACCGGCAGGACCGAGGACGACGCCCATCTCGTCCACTTCAACCCGCGCGTCGCCACCGACCAGCTGCCCAGGGTCTGGCTGCACGAGATCACCGACACCCTGCAGAAGCTGCGGACGGCCGGCGAGGGCGGCCGGCGAAGCATCCTGCCGCGCAAGAGCGACGGCGAGGCCAAGCAGAACGCGTGCGTGCGCGCCTGGCTCAACGAGCTGGCGTACCTGGCCGACAAATGGCACCAGGCCCAGACGCTCCCGGAGAAGCGGCTCATCGCCGTCGACATCGACGGTGTGGCCCGCCAGCTGCGCGAACACGGCCAGACCCCGCCCCTGCCGCCGTGGGCCCCCACACAGGGCACCCGGCCGTCCCTCGCGCCCCCCTTACCCGGCCCCAACCCGTCCGCCGAGGACGTACAGGCCGTCATCGACGCGCTGGTCCAGGCCGAGCAGGCGCTCAAGATCCAGATCCAGTCGAAGACGAACAGCGCAGAAGAGGCGCGCAAGAAGGCCCGCCAGGCCACGCGGGACGCTCGCAAGGCGCTGAAGCAGCACGATCAGGGCCGCTTCGAGCGGGCGCGCAAGGCACGGCAGGAGAACCGCGCGCACCGCGCCACGCAGGCGCGGCACACCAGGATCGCGAAGGCGTACGGCCCCGCCCTGGCACAGGCGACGCAGACGAGAAAGGCCTACGAGCAACTGCTGTCGGCGATGCGCCGGACAGGAGCGCCCACCCGGCCCGGCGAGGTCGGCATGGCCTCCATCGCCCGATCGCTGGCGAATGAGGCCGGGCGGCGCCACCGGGGCTATCTGAACGCCCTGTCAGCGGCGCTGCCGCAGCAGGACAGCCTGTCCATGGCCATGCCGACGGGCCCGCTCGCCCATCACACCGCTCTCACCACCGCCGTCAACAACGTCCTGGAACGCCACAAGATCGGCTACCAGTTCAGCACGGACGAGCTGGAGCGCGCCCTGCGCGCCGACTTCCACAAGCTCGTCTCCCCCGACGGCGTCGTGCTGCGGGTGGGCCGCGGCAGCAACGCGGCGGAGGTGCGGGTCAAGCTCTCCCTCGCCGACCTCGTCGAAGTGCTCGACCCGGGCGTCAAGGCGTCGGAGACGATGGTGGGCCTGTTCTTCCAGGCCGGCCGTACGGTCACCGCCACCGAGTCCGGCAGCGGCGGGCTGCCCCTCGGCTTCAACACGGCCGTCCTGGCGCAGCTCCTGCCCGAGGGCGAATGGGCCAGGACGCTGACCGAGATGCTCGGGGTCGGCGTCGGGGTCGTGGCCGGCCGGAACTGGTCGGCGACGGGCGGCGCGGGGATGTACGCGCAGGGCGGCTCCGTCGCCGACAACAGGAGCGAGTCGCTGCTGTTCGACGCCGCCGCGACGTGGACCGTCGAGATCCGCACGCGGAAGACGGACGGCTGGCAGAAGGCCGCCGTCGTGAACTCCGGCGCACCCGGCGACGCCGCCGGGCAGCGGCTGTGGGTCTCGCACTCCTTCACCGACCAGGCGCCGCGGAAGCTGGCCTGGATCGACGACGCCAAGCGCGACGACAAGCTCCCCAACCACGTCATCACCAGCATGACCGGCCTGGAAGGCGCGCTGGACACGGTCGCCGGGGCGCTGGGCGGGCTGTACAACCAGGTCGGCGCCATCCCCCACGACCAGCTGCGGACCTTCGTGACCGAGGAGCTGCCCCACCGGCTCCGCGACGCGGTCAACGGCGATCTGGAGCGCGTCTTCACCAGGAACGGCAAGCCGCACGCGAGAGTACGCGCCGAGACCCGCGTCGTGCTGGTGGCGAGCGAGCCGCTCGGCGGGGCGAGCGCCGAGGAGTGGGAGGAGGAGGTGCTCGTCGACTTCGCCGCGACGCCGGGCGGGGCGTCGTCCGGCGGGTCGCTGGAAGCGAGCGCCTCGGCCGGGCTCACCCATCCCGCGCTGCAGGAGATCGACGGGTTCGGCAGCTACGAGCCCAGCATCGGGCCGCGGGTCCGCGGCTCCAGGTCGGCGTCGCGGTCGTACTCGGCCACCGCCAACCAGCAGGCGATCCACCCGAGCGTGCACCGGAAGACCAGCCCCAAGCAGAGCTACCGGCTCGCGCTGGAGACCACGTTCATCGTGGAGGAGTTCGGCAAGCCGCCCGTCAAGCTCCGGCCGATGCGCAGCGCGGCGGTGGTCACCATGCGGGAGTCGGCCGCCTACCGCTTCGGCCTGCCCGTCGATCAGGACGCGCTGGTGTATCACGACGGCCGGCCGCTGCTCGACGCGGACGGCAACCAGGTGCTGCGGGGCGACCCGCGCCCCGGCCCGCCCCCCGGCCGCAAGCCCGAGCTGCCCTCCTGGCTCGGCGACGGCCCCGGCCAGATGCGGGGCGTCGGCCCCGGCCTCGTCCAGGACATCGACGGGCTGGCCGAGGTCAGGCAGAAGGTGATGGACCAGCTCGCCGACCGTGGCATCATCCCGAAGACCGTGAACGACGTCCGGCAGTACGCGTCCAACCCGCTCGCCCGCGCAGCCCAGATCCTCAACCTGCAGGAGGTCACCGAGCAGCTGTCCGAGCACCGGATCAGGTCCGGCTACGACACCCTGGCCCAGGAGGGCATCGCCGTCGACCTGGTGACGCACGGCCTGAACGGCGCCCCTGAGCACCACATGCTGCACATTTCGCTGAAGCAGGACTTCAAGAACTACCGCTACATCGGGTACACGGACTCGGAGACGGTGGTCAACCTCGACATCGGCTCCGACACCTCGGCCCGGGCCGTCAGCCAGTCCAGGACGTACGGCGGCGGCGCCTCGGTCGCCGAGAGCGACGGCCCCGACAAGGGACACGACGGGCTGTCGCACGAGGTGGGCGTCAGCGCCGGCGGAAACCGCACCCGTACGGCGGGTTCGAGCGTCGGCAGCACGGTTAACGTGGTGAGCCTGCACGAGAGCACCGGCCCGGTCGCGATCTTCTCCGTGGGCCACGACCTGAAGGTCGATCTCGTGCACGACGGGGAGACGACCCCCCTGGCGTCCGGCAGGGGCTCGGCCAGGCTGCTGTTCGCGGCGGACCTCCTCCCCGCGAAGGACGGCTCGGCGCCCGCGCCCATCGGCAAGGTGTCGAAGAAGGTGCTGTCCAGGGCGAAGCTCGTCCACTGGGACGCGCACGGCAGCCTGCAGACCGCCGCGAAGAAGGTGCAGCCGGGGAGCATGCGCCAGGACTCGGTGGCGTACCAGATGTTCATGGCGGTCCTGGGCGTGCGCAACCTCGTCTCGCACCCCAGGATGCTGATGAGGCTGCTCACCACCGGCCTCGCCGTCCGCCCGCAGGGGACGCCCACCCAGGCGTCCATGACGGTGACGGGCGAGGTCGGCGAAATGGAGGTGCTGGGCGTCATCGACCACGTGAAGGGAGAGATCCTCTTCGGGCTCGGCAGCGCCGGCGTCTCCTGGGGCGGATCGTCGGGTCACTCCGTCGGCGCCTCGACCAGCGTCTCCGACCTCGACGACGGCGGCACGACGAGCGACAGCGGCTCGCTCTCGCTGCCCTCACGGTCGGGAGGCACCTCCGTCTCCACCTCGGTCCTCGACATCTGGGGCGACGAGGGGCTCTCGATCGACTTCGGCCGTCAGATCCTCCTCCGGGCCACCGCGGACCTCACGGTCACCGGCTCGGAGAGCATGGCGCACGCGGTGCCGCTGGCGGGCCGGCTCCCGAGCGGCGAGCACGAACCGGCCACGGCGCAGGGCACCGGGCTGTTCATGCTCTCCGAGGACGACGCGCTGGTGATGTACGCCGAAGGCGAGCTCCCGCTGCCCGGCCCCCTGGTGGGCGACGCCGTCGAGCGCTTCCTCAACGGCAGCATGAAGCTCGACCCGAGCCTCGCCGTGCCCCTGGTCCAGCGCTACATCATGGACGTGGCCAAGGCGCGGGCCGCCGGCGAGGACGTGGGGTACGCCGCGCGGCACACCCCGCAGGCCCTGCTGGAGAAGATCCAGGAGCTGACGGGCCTCGGCCCGGCGGCCACCACGGCCCAACAGGGAAACGGGCAGCAGCAGCTCGACCAGACGCTGAGCGAGGCGACGGACCTGATCGACCGCTCCAGGGACGTCGTGCTGGCGCCGTCGTACGACGGGACGGTGGGCCTGGGCACCGTGGAGTCGCTCGACCTGACCGACGAACAGGGCAATCCCGTCGACATGATGGATGCGGTGCTGAACGCCGTGCGCGCCGCCCACCCCGAGGCCGTGGACGAGAGCCCGACCCTGCTCGACGAGCTGAGCGTCGACTTCTCCAGTGACGCCGCGCTGATCCACGTCAACGACATGTGGTCGACGCAGGGCTACGAGAAGAGCTACCACGTCCAGGTCGGCGCGCAGACCGCGCAGGCCGAGGAGGTGACGGTCACGGCCCGGCTGGTGTACGACAACCCGGAGGACTCCCGCCGGGGCCGGTTCCTCACGCACACCTCGCAGGCCGGTGTCATCAGGCAGCGCTACCGCTACACCGACCTGTCGCACTCCGAGTCGTACAACGGCTCCTACTCGGCGGGCCTGAACCAGGGCAGCGTGGACAACGGCGACGGCCACGGCGTCGGCGTGGGGACGGACCGGGGCCGCTCGTACTCGGGCTCCACCAACCGGCAGGGAACGCGGCTGCAGCGGATGGCCGTGTTCAACGGCATGAACCGGGTCGAGCAGACGATGACGCTGGTCATCGAGGTCACGCGCAGGCCGGTGCGCGCGGGCAGGTTCCGGTCCGCGGCCCGCCGCGCCGCGGACGCGCTCCGGCGCATCCTCCGCGTCGCGCCCCCGGTCAAGTACCGCGCCGTACTCGTGCGGCGCATCCCGACCGGCATGATCCGGCCCGTCGGCGAGGACCCGGGGCCGGTCACCCCCGTGATCGACCCCCGGCTGGTCGAGCTGCGTCCCGGCTACTTCCCCGACAGGCTGCGGAAGCACGCCGGCAAACCCCTCCTCTTCGACATCATCACCTCGCGGTTCGCGAAGATGCTGGGTGCCGCCTCGGTCGCGGAACGCCGGGCCGAGCTGGTCAAGCGGCTGTCCCACGACGCCCTGCTGACCGGGTTCGAGCGGATGGCGGGGCCCGCCGGCCTCGTCGTGCCGCTGGCCAGGCAGAAGTTCAAGGACCAGGGCGCGCAGGTCACGATCCGGGCCCGCCTGTCGGACTTCACCATCATCGCCGGGCCCATCGACGCGGAGAAGGGCGAGGTCGACAGGGCGGCCGACGCCCAGAACGCGACGGTGTCCCGCGGCCGTACGCTGCCCGTCGGCACGAGCGGCAGCATGAGCGACGGCGAGTCCGGCCTCGACGGCGGTGTGCGGGCCGGCGAGCAGGCGTCCGAGAGCGTGTCGGACCACCACGGGGCGCGCCGCGAGCGCAGCAAGTTCGAGCAGGGCAAGGCCTACGTCGTCCGGCTCAGGGTGGACTACGACCTCACCTTCGAGCACGTGGCGCGGCTGCGGGACGGCAACGAGCACCCCGTCGGCGATCCCGTCCACATGGCGGGGGCCACCAGCGGCGAGATCGACGTGACGCTCTTCGAGGACGAGATCGCGGAGCTGCGCTCCCGGGTGGAGTCGAACGTGCGGCTCACACCCTCGGTCGATCCCGGCTGGACGACGTTCTCGTTCGCTCCGGCCGAGAGCCGCTCCGGGTTGATCCAGATCCTCCAGGACGCGCGACTGGCCGCCCGCGAACGCGGCATGGTGGCCCGGGTCGCGATCCGGGAGGCGGACGGGATCCACCGGTACGAGGCCGCCCCCGACGGCACGATCCACAGCACGACGCCCGACGGCGGCTTCGCCGAGGCGTTCGCCACCCTTCCGCCCAACCTGCTGGACGCCGCCGACCAGGCGGGCCTCGACCTGCGCCACGTCTTCATGAACTCCCACGAGCCCGGCACGTTCGTCCATCAGGTCAGGGCCGCACTGATGGCACAGGGCATCCTGCTCGCCGACGTCGACAAGTCGGTGTGGCCCGGCGACCGGGAGGCGCCGAGCCCGACGGCGGGCGGGAGCGTCGCCCAGGGGCTGACGCCCGGCGGCATGCCCTCCCCCGCGATCGAGGGCACGCCCTTCAGCCGGTTGGGCCGCCCCGACGGGGTCCCCGACCTGACCACGGGCGAGCTGCGCAACCAGAACATCACCCTCGGCGACCTGGGCGGCGCCGCCGCGCACGTCGCCTGGAACGGCGACACGCTGACCGTCCAGGTCCCCAACGCGCCCGACCAGCACGTCCGCGTGCTGATCGGGGAACCGGGCGCAGGCAACGACGCCTCCACCGAGCTGCGCGCGGGCACGCCGGACGACCCGCACGTCATGCGCTTCTGGCCGCGCGTGCACCCGGACGTGGTGTCGTCGGTCCTGGTGCACGAGCTCTCGCACGTCCTGCAGGAGACGCTCGCCGCGTCGTCGGGCGCGCCGCAGGGCGTGATCAGGACCGCCTTGTCGGAACACCAGGCCGAGGGCACCGACTACTGCCTGCTCCCCCGCCTGAACGAGCACGCCCACCTGTCGCGCAAGTGGCACGCGACCTCCGACCCGGCCACGCGCGCGGTCCTGGCCGACGCGATCGACGCCATCGCGGCCGACCTCGAACGCCGCGGCCACACCCCGCCCGCGCCACCGTGGGGAACG
>NZ_JBSFTC010000192.1:0-21845 GCF_053590415.1 Nonomuraea sp. NPDC003201 | reverse complement strand
CCGGACACGCCGATGAGCGCGATCCGGCCCGTGCTCGGGTCCTTCGTGGCCTGGGCCGGGCCGGTGAACAGTCCCTGGCCGAGCAGGACCCTCCGGCCATCATGGCGGCGACGCGGCGGCGGGCGTCGTCGTCGCCCAGCAGTTCGCCGAACACCTCACGCAGGGCCGTGATCTCGGGCCCCGGCGCGGCCAGCGCGAGCTGCGCCTGGGTGTGCACGGCGACCCGCAGGGCGGCCGGGCGGCGCTCGGCGTCGTAGGTGTCGAGCAGCCCAGGCGGCGCCCAGCCCCGCACCTCGGCGGCCAGCTTCCAGGCCAGGTTGGCGGCGTCCTGCAGGCCGAGGTTGAGGCCGGGCGCACCCATGGCCGAGTGGACGTGCGCGGCGTCGCCCACCACGAAGACCCTGCCCTCCCGGTAGCGGTCGGCGACGCGGGTGTTGCGGCCCTTGAGCCGCCTGAGCAGGTGCGGGCCCTCGCCGGTGGGCTCGGCGAGCGGCAGGTCGGCGCCGAGCACGCGGGCCAGGCCGGCACGCAGCTCGCCCACGGTCATCGGCACGTCGTCGTCGGGCGCGGAGGCGTCCCACTCCATGGCGCTGACCAGCAGCGTCCCGTGGTCCCCGGGGAGGATCGCGTACGCGCCGCGCTCGGTCCTGTGCCAGGCGTACATCACGTACGTGCCCAGCCCCGGCACCTCCAGCTCCACCGTCCCGGGCCGGATCACCGCGCCCGGCACGGTGACGTGGGCGCTGCGGCTCACGACGTCGGTCGAGGTGATGCCGGGGAAGCCGATGCCCGCGAGCTTCCTGACCGTGCTGTGCGCGCCGTCGCAGCCCACCAGGTAGCGGGTGCGCAGCTCGTACGCGCCCTCGGGCCCCCGGAGCTCCGCCGAGACGCCGTGGGGGTCCTGGGTGAAGCCGAGCAGCTCGTGCCCGCGCCTGATCTCCACACCCAGCTCGACCGCCCGCCGCTCGATCAGCTCCTCCAGGGCGGGCTGCTTGATCCCCATCCCGTACAGCGGGTTGTCCTCCAGTCCGGCCAGGTTCAGCGGCAGCGCGCCGAACACGAAGCCCGGCATCGGCGCGTCCCCCACGGCGAGGCCGCGCTGGTGGAGCAGCCTGACGACCTGGCCGACGATCCCGTTGGCCTTGGGCTGGTCGCTGCGCCGGGGCAGGCGCTCGACGACGGTCGGGCGCACTCCGGCCAGGGCCAGCTCGCAGGCCAGCATCAGCCCGTTGGGGCCGCCGCCGATGATCACGATGTCCATGCGTTCTCCTCAGAGGGAAGGGTCGGGCAGCCCCGCGGCCAGCGCGCCCAGGGCCTCCCGCAGCAGGGGTACGAGCGGGACCGGCGGGTCGGAGCGCAGCCAGTGGGCGACGGCCGCCTGCACGGCGGAGCCCACGGCGACGGCCACGAGGTGGGGGTAGAGGTCGCGGGCGGCGTCGGTGCCGGTGCGCTCGGCCACGGCCGCGGCCAGCTCGTTGTTCCCGGCGAACACCATCTGCAGCGACTCGGCCCGCAGCGCGGGCTCTTCCGCCAGCATCCTGATGCTCGCCAGCACTTCGGGATCGGGCGCCACGTCCGTGCGGGCCAGCGCCCAGGGCTCGACCATGGCCTCGGTCAGCGCCTCCCACAGCGGCTCCGCCGGCGGCCGGGCCCGCAGCGCCGCCACCGAACGCGTGACGCGGTCGATGTGGCGGGCGGCGATCGCCTCGTACTTGCTGGAGAAGTAGTTGTTGAACGTGCGGGGCGAGACGCCGACCTCGGCCGCGATGTCCTCGACGCGTACGCGCTCCAGCCCGCGCTCGTGAGCCAGCCGGAGGGCGGCCGTCATCAGCGCCTCGCGCGTGGCCTGCTTCTTCCGCTCTCTCAGTCCGCTCATGGACTCATCGTAGGCAAAAAGTGCGGAGTCAGCAAATTTTCTGACTACGCATGTTTCGGTCTAACGGAGGAGAGAGTCCAGACGCGTTAGATTGGGAGCATGTCCCTGACCCTCGAATTCGTCAGCACGATCAGGGCCGAGCGGTCCGGATCGGTCGACAGGCTGGCCGACACGGACGGCATGACGGCCTGGGTGCGGACGCACGCGCCCGACCTGGGCGACCTCACCGTCACGGAGGAGCTGCGGCAGGAGACGGTGCGCCTGCGCCAGGCCGTACGCGCCCTGTTCGCCAAGACCGTGGCGCCGGGCCCGCCGAGCCGGGCGGACGCGGCGAGCCTGCCCGGGTTCGAGGAGTCGCTGGCCCTGGTCAACGCCACCGCCCTGGCCGCCCCCACCGCACCCCAACTGCGCTGGAACGGCGAGCCGTCCCTCGCCACCGCGCCCGCGACGCAGGCCTCCCCCGGCACGCGACTGCTGGCCAGGCTCGCCACGGCGGCCGTCGAGTTCCTCGCGGGGCCGGACCGCGCCCTGGTCCGCACCTGCCAGGCCCCGCGCTGCGTGCTCTATTTCGTCAAGGAGCACCCGCGCCAGGAGTGGTGCTCGACGGGCTGCGGCAACCGAGCCCGAGCGGCCAGGCACTACAGGGAACACAAGAAAATCTAACGTTTGCAAGCCGGAGTTGCCGTTATAGTGTTTCTAACGGCAACTCGGCCGCGCATGCGTTAGAGGAGTGGGAATGTCCTTCCAGACCGGGCACGTCGGGCTCAACGTCACCGATCTCGACAAGTCCAAAGAGTTCTACACGCGGGTCTTCGGCTTCACGGTGGCGGGCGAGTCGCAGGAGGACGGCCGCCGGTACGCGTTCCTGACCCAGGACGGCACGCTGGTGCTGACGCTCTGGCAGCAGAGCGAGGGCCGCTTCGAGGCAGGCCGGCCGGGCCTGCACCACCTGTCGTTCCAGGTGGCGGACCTCGACGCGGTACGCCGGGCGGAGACGGTGATCAGGGAGATCGGCGCGACCCTCTTCCATGACGGCGTCGTGCCGCACCGCGAGGGCGCCTCGTCGGGCGGCGTGTTCTTCGCCGACCCCGACGGCATCCGGCTGGAGATCTTCGCCCCGGACGCCGCGGGTGACCGGCCCGCGCCCAGCTCTGACGCGCCGACCTGCGGGTTCTTCTAATGAGGCATCCGGGCGAGGTCGCCGTGCAGCGCCGGACGGGGGTGCGGCTGGAGGACCACGGGAGCTCGCGGACGCGCCCGGAGATCCCGGAGCCGGCCGCCGAGTTCCTGCGGAACCAGCACATGGTCGTCCTGGGCGCGGCCGACGACGGCGGGCGCGTGTGGGCGGGCGTGCTCACGGGCCCCGCGGGGTTCGCCTCCGCGGCGGACGACCGCACGATCGTGCTGCACGCCCTGCCGAGCGCCGACGACCCTCTCCACGGGCTGTTCGAGCGGGAACGGGACGTCGGCCTGATCGCCATCGAGCCGCACACGCGGCGCCGGATGCGCGTGAACGGCACCGCCGTACGGGCCGGCGACGCCCTGGTGGTGTGGACGGAGCAGGTCTACTCCAACTGCCCCAAGTACATCCAGACTCGCTCCCCCACCTCCGCTCCGGGCGAGCCGGCGGGGCTGGGGCGCGGGATCGCGCTGCCGGACCGGCACCGTGCGTGGATCGCGGAGGCGGACACGTTCTTCATCGCCACGCGGGCCGAAGGGCTCGGGGCGGACGTGTCGCACCGGGGCGGCAATCCCGGATTCATCCGGGTGACGGGGGCGCGCTCGCTGGAGTTCCCCGACTACCAGGGCAACGCGATGTACATGACGCTGGGCAACCTGGAGCTGGACCCGGCGGCCGGGCTGCTGTTCGTGGACTGGGAGCGCGGGGAGACGCTGCAGCTCACGGGCCGGGCCCGGGTCGAATGGGGGGACCAGCGGACGGTGCGCTTCGAGCTGGACGAGTACACGCACCTGGGCGGGACCGTGTCGGCCGGCTGGACCGCCCCCGGCTATCACCGCTTCAACCCCCCGGTCGAGGCAGGCGCTTCTCGAACCAGTGATGCGCGTACGGCTCGTCGCTGAACGCGGCCACCTCCCGGTAGCCGCTCGCCCGATAGAGGGCGACGGCTTCCGTGAGGGCCCGGTTGGTCTCCAGCCGTAGCGTGCGGACACCCTGGGCGGCCGCCTTCCCCTCCGCCTCGGCGAGCAGCCGCCGCCCCAGCCCCAGCCCGCGCACGGCCGGGTCCACCCACATCCGCTTGATCTCGGCGGACCCGGCCTCCGGGTGAAGCTTGAGCGCCACGCACCCGACCGGCTCGGCGTGCAGCGCAGCGACCAGCAGCATCCCGGCCGGCAGCCGCAGCTCGGCGTCGGTGGCGGAGATGCTGCGGGCCGGGTCGAAGCCGCCCTCGAACCGGCGGGCCAGCTCGTCGGCGTAGGCCTGGAGGCAGCAGCGGGCGCCGGGATGGCGCGGGTCGAGCACGTCGATGGCGATCATGGAGGCGAGCAGCAGGCGCTCGACCTCGGACATGGCGGCCACGAGACGGTCACGCTGCGCGCCGGAGAGCGGCTCGAGGATTTCCGCCGCCGCCTCGTCGGACCGGCGATCCAGCTCCTCCCGCTCGGCGAGCCCCGCCGGCGTGAGCCGGGCCGTGCGAACCCGGCCGTCGGAGCCGCCGTCGTCCATGACCACCAGCCCGTCGGCCTCCAGCGACCGCAGCAGCCTGCTCAGGTAGCCGGAGTCGAGGTCGAGCCGCGTCCGCAGGACGCGCACCTCGCTGCCCTCCGCGCCGATCTCCCAGAGCGCCCGTGACTGCCCGAGCGCCCGATCCCTGGCCAGGAGGCTGTCGTTGAGCGCCCCGATCCGCTGCGTCACGGTCCGCTGGAACCTGCGCACCCGGCCGATCGCCGCACCGTCCATATCTCTGACTTTAGTCAGGGAATCTCTCCTTCGCGAGGTCACAGCCACGGGCCGGCGATCGGCACCGCGCTGTAGTCCTCCCCCGTGACCGGGCGGATGTCCTTCCAGTGCACCCACCGCGCGCCCTCGCTCGCCTGCGGCGGCCAGAGCAGGAATCCCCATCGCACCCCTTCGGCGTCGTCGCCCCAGGCCAGCAGGTAGCGGGCCGCCGTGGCGTGCTCCACGACGGGCGGGCGCCAGAGCTCGGGCAGGTCCTGCGTGTCGGTATCCATACCGATCATTATACGAACACGCATTCGACATCTCCAGGAGTGCTAAGCTATGACTGAATATCCGATCCAGTCATAGGGACACACATGGCTGTGGCATTCACGACCGAGGACCGGGCGCGCATCACCGCGTCCCTGCTCGACACCGCCGAAGAGCTCTTCGCCACCCAGGGCCTGAAGAAGACCTCGCTCGACGAGCTGGTCGCGGCCTCGGGCATCGCCAAGGGCAGCTTCTACGCGTTCTTCGAGTCCAAGGAGGAGCTGTACAAGGAGGTGATGATCCGCAGGGCGCCCATGCTCGGCAAGCGACTGGCCGCCGCCCTGGACCGGCCGCCCGGCGTCGAGGCGCTCGCCCACATCATGCGCGAGTTGATCGACGTGCTCACCACCGACCCGTTCTACCGGCGGCTGCTCACCCGGCCCGAGGAGCTGGAGGCGGTGGCGCGCAGGGTCGGGGCCGAGGAGGTCGCCCGCGTCACACCCCACCTGCTGACGCCGCTGCTCGACTACCTCGCCCGGGGACAGGCCGACGGCGTCATCGTCGCGGACGTCCCGCCCGAGGTGCTGGTCGGCGTGCTGCGCACGGCCGGCCTGCTGGTGCTCAACCGCGACAGGTTCGGGCCCGACCACTCCCAGGTGGTCGAGGCCACCGTCAACGCGCTGGCCAGGGGGCTCGTCGCATGAATGTGCTGAAGAAGTACGCGCAGGCCGCGGGCATGACGGACGAGGCGTGGAAGCGGCACGCCAACCCGTGGAGCGTCTGGACCCGGTTCGCGGCCATCCCGCTGATGATCGCGGCCATCTGGAGCAGGGAGTGGCTCGGCTGGTGGGCCCTCGTCCCGGTGGGCCTGGTCGTCGTCTGGCTGGCGGTCAACCCGCACGTCTTCCCGGCGATCGAGCAGCCCGGCAGCTGGTCGGCCCGGGGCATCTACGGCGAGAAGCTGTGGCTGCGCGACCGGTCGCTGGTCACCGGCGACCACCGGAACGTGCAGCGGCTGCTCATCGGGGTCGGCTCGGCGGGGTTCGCGCTGCTCATCTGGGGGCTGATCACGCTCGACATCTGGCCGACGGTGTTCGGCGCCACGCTGGTCACACTCGGCCAGCTCTGGCGCATCGACCGGCTCGGCCAGCTCTACCTGGCCAACCAGGACACCGCCCGCGAGTAGGAACACCGGGACACAACGCGAAACCGCCCCTGGCCCATCGAAGTGGGGCAGAGGCGGTCGGGTCGGGGGTGGAGCTATGGGGATTCGAACCCCAGACCTCCTCCATGCCATGGAGGCGCGCTACCAACTGCGCCATAGCCCCTTGCTGCGTGTACGAGTGTATCCGACTTACGGACCCTTCAAGCACACGTTAAAAACTAAGCATACGCAGAGTAAAAGCTTGCTACTGTCCGTTGCCGTGCCCAGCGTGCAACCACTACCCCTGACCCCGCGATGCGCCCAGCTTCTCGACCGCCGCGAGCATGCCGTGATCGGCGTCAGCGCGCTCAACGGGTACTTCACCCCCCGCACCATCAGACGCCTGCTCGACTGGGCGACCCGGACGTTCGCCCGCGTGCACGTCCTCGTGCCCGGCGTCGAGCTGGCCGGGACGCTGGTCGCCAGGGGATGTCCGGAGGCGAAGGCCGGGGCCAAGGCGAGGGCGGCGGCCAACAACACGCGCAACCGGGTGATCCGCGCGCTCGACGCCCTCGACCCGCCCGACGCCACCGTGTTCGACTGGAACGAGCTGGCCTCCGTCCCGGCCTACGACGGCGCGCGGACGAGGCTGGAGCGGCTGTTCGCCACCGACCCGGTCTTCAGGGAGCACTGCATGGACGCGGTACGGCCCATCGTCGGCGCGCCGGAGCTCTCCCGCGAGCAGGCCGAGAACGCCCTGCCGTTCCTCCTGGCCGAGCTGCCCTTCGTGATCGACACCCCGTCGATCCTCGGCACGGGCTCGTCGGTGTTCTGCTACCCCCGGCCGATGCCGATGGTGGACCTGCTCTACGCCGGCCTGCTGCCAGTGCGCCCGGCGCCCGCGCAAGGATTCGTCTCCACCGCATTGACACAGGCAGCCCGCCCCGCCGACCATCTCAGTGACACTCTGTAAACACATCGTCACCAGAGGTGGCCGGCTATGGATGCGGATGCTCGAAATGCTGGACATGCGTTCGACACGAGCGACATGGATCACAACGGCTACCTCGATCACCGCGACATGATCGTGGTCGCCTCCGCGCTGTGCGCCCGGCTCGGGCTCTCCGGGCAGGGCGCGCAGCGGGTCTCGGACGCGTACGAGCGGGTCTGGCAGTACGCCGTCCACAACATCGGCACCGACCCCGAGGGCCGCATCAGCAGGGAGTCCTACATCGGCTACGCGCTGGCCCCGGAGCTCGACCGCGCCGAGTTCGTGGCCAACGTGGTCAGGCCGATCACCGACGCCCTCTGGGACGCGCTCGACGACGACGGCGACGACCGGCTCGACCGGGCCGAGTTCCTGCGCCTGTGGTCGGCGTACGACGTGGCGGGGGCGGCGTCACGGGCGTCCTTCGATCGGCTGCGCGGCAACAAGGTGGCGCACGTGTCGAAGGACGGGTTCGCCCAGGCGATGTACGACTTCTACTACAGCTCCGCCACCGCCGCCCCCATACTCGGCTGAAGCCCCTTACCCCACCGACCGGGCCTGGTCGATGAGCTGGACCAGCTCCGTCACCATCGGGTCCTCGGTGGCCGGCGCCAGCCGGGCGGCCCGCTCCTTGAGCTCGGGCAGGTCCATGCCGAACGCCTTGCGGTCCCGCAGGTAGACCGCGAACGCGGCCACCACCACGTCCACCTGGAACCTGACCGGCGCCTTGTCCAGCGACGCGGCCAGCTCGCCGGCCCGCAGCGACTCGCTCGCCTCGGAGGCGGACCGGGTGTCGGGGTCCTGCCAGCGCACGGTGGCCTGGGCGAGCTGCCCGTCGGCGCCCGGCTTGAGACGCAGCGAGTAGAGCGCGGTGACCGAGTGGCCGGGGCCGATCTCGCCGCCGTCCTGGGTGTCGTCGCGGAAGTCCTCCGTGTTCAGCGCGCGGTTCTCGTACCCGATGAGCTGGTAGCTCTCCACCACCGACGGGTTGAAGACCACCTGGGCCTTGGCGTCGCGCGCCCGCAGCTCGATGTTCGCGGGAAGCTGCGTGGTGAAGACCTTGTCGGCCTCCTCCTGGCTGCTGACGTACACGGCCATGCCGTCGCCGTTGTCGGCGAGCTGCTCCATCAGCTCGTCGCCGTAGTCGCGGCCGACGCCGACGGTGAGCAGCGTGACCTGCTTGCCCGCGTACTCCTTGACCTGGTCGAGGATGGTACGCCACTCGGTGGAGCCCTGGTTGGCCAGGCCGTCGGAGAGCAGGATGACCCGGTTCGTGGCGGCCGGGCGGAACGCCTTGGACGCCTCCTGGTAGCCGGTGACGAGCCCGGCCGAGAGGTTCGTGCCGCCCGAGACGGTCAGCTCGTTCACCGCGTCGCGCAGCTCCTGCCGCGCGGTCAGCGGGGTCATCGACGCCAGCACCTCGGCATCGTCGCTGAAGGAGACGATCGACACCTGGTCGCCGGGCGCGAGCTGATCGAGCAGTTTGAGCAGGGCGGACTTGACCAGGTCCAGCCGCCCGGTCTCGGCCATCGAGCCGGACACGTCCACGACGAACGTGAGGTTGGCGGGCCGCCGCGCCGCCGCGTCCGAACCGCGCGTCTGCAGGCCCACGCGCAGGATCGCCTGGTCGCGCTCCGGCAGCTTCGCGCCGTCCACGTGCACCGCGAAGCCGTCGTCCGACGGCGGCGCGTAGTCCTGCCGGAAGGCGTTGATCCACTCCTCCGGGCGGATCTCGCCGGGCGCGGGCCGGCGGCCTCCCTGGAGGGTCTGCCGGGCGTAACCGTACGAGGCCGTGTCCACGTCGAGGGCGAACGTGGAGATCTGGGCCGTGGTCGTGTCCTCCTCGCCGTTCGTCTTGGCGGGTGACGCGGACGGGCGGACCGGGGCCGGTTCCGCGTTCGCCGGGGCTTTCGCCGCGCGTTCACCGCTGGTCGAGCTTCCGGAGCCGCCTCCGCACGCAGAGAGGGCGAGCAGCGCAACAATGCCGATTCCCGCCGCTAAAGGGCGAAATTTCATTGCAACCACCTCCATGCCCTACGACGGAACTTGATCTGCCCAGGCCGAGCCAGTGACGTAAGCGAGCACAAACCGCGATCGACGCGTGATCAGTCGTGACAGCCGCGACAGCTGGGGTGACGAGGAGTGCGTCCGGGCCGTCGGGCTGTGGCCCTAGCGTGACAATGCCGCGTCCTCGACCCGCACCCGTACGGTGAGCAGCACCGCGTTGGCGGCGGCGAAGGCCGTCGCGGTGAGCCAGGCCGAGTGCACCAGCGGCAGCGCGAGGCCCTCGGCGACCACGGCCACGTAGTTGGGGTGCCGCAGCCACCGGTACGGCCCCCGGTGCACCAGCGGCATTCCCGGCACCACGACCACGCGGGTGTTCCACTGCCTGCCCAGCGTGCCGACGCACCACCAGCGCAGCCCCTGGGCCAGGACGACGACCGCCAGCATCGGCCAGCCCAGCCACGGGACGAAGGGGCGGCCGAGCAGCCACACCTCGGCGGGCGCCGCCCCGAGGAGCGCCGCGTGGGCCAGGACGATCCAGGGGTAGTGCCGCCGGCCGTACTCGACGCCGCCTTTGGACCTGGCCCAGGCCAGGTTGCGGCGGGCCACCGCCAGCTCGGCCAGCCGCTCCAGCGCGACCAGCCCGATCAGGACGAGGTACGCGCTCACCAGTGCAGCAGCAACAGCTCGGCGGAGAACCCCGGCCCCAGCGCGAGGAGCACGGCGGGCGTGCCCGGCCGGCCCCGCGTCTCCTGGAGCACGTGGAGCACCGAGACCGAGGACAAATTGCCGTGCTCGCGCAGCGACCGCCAGGTCACGTCGAGCGCCTTGGGAGGCAGGTCGAGGGTCCGCGCGATCGTCTCGATGACCTTGGGGCCGCCGGGATGGCAGACCCAGGTGGCGACCTGCTCGGGGGTCAGGCCGTAGTCCGCCAGGAACGCCTTGATGTCACCGGCCAGCACCTGCTCCACGAACGTGGTCAGGTCCGGGTCCAGCACGATCCGGAACCCGTGCGGCCCTACCTCCCAGCCCATGAGGTGCTCGGTGTCCGGATAGAGCCGGCTGCGGGTGGCGACGACCTCGGGGCCCTGGCCGCGCCCGGTCGCCACGACGGCCGCCGCGCCGTCCCCGAACAGCGCGCTGGCCACCAGGTTCGCGACCGAGGTGTCGTCCCGCTGGATCGTCAGCGAGCACAGCTCGACGCACACCAGCATCGCGACGTGGTCGGGCCAGCCGCGCAGGTAGTCGTGCAGGCGCGACAGCCCCGACGCGCCCGCCGCGCACCCGAGGCCGAACACGGGCACCCGCTTGACGTCCGGCCGCAGCCCCACCCGCTGGGCCAGCCTGGCGTCGAGCGAGGGCGTGGCGATGCCGGTGGTCGAGCAGAGCAGCAGGTGATCGACCCGCTCCGGGCGCACGCCGGCCTTGTTCAGGGCGCCCTTGACGGCCTGTTCGGTCAGGTCGAGGGCGGTTTCGAGGTAGATGTCGTTCGCGCGGGCGAAGGAGTCGAGCTTGGTGTAGTCGGCCAGCGGGAGCGCGAGATTGCGGCCCTCCACGCCGGCCGCCGCATGGAATCGGCGCAGCAGCTCCTCGTCGCAGTCGGTCAGCCGGGAGAACGCCTCGGTGATCTCCACCTGCGCGTAGCGATGATCCGGCAAAACGGTCTGCACAGCCGATATATGCATATACCTCTCTTGCCGCTGAAAGGCTGGGGCTAACATGCGAGGCATGCTCCTGCCGTCTCCCTCCCGGCCGCACCGGGTGGCCGTGCTGGCGTTCGACGGCATGGCGCCGTTCGAGCTCGGCTGCGTCGTGGAGTTCTTCGGGCTGGCCCGGCCCGAGCTGGACCTCCCGTGGTACTCGCTCGCGGTGTGCGCGGAGACGCCGAAGCCGCTGCGGGTGGTGGGCGGGTTCACCATGCAGGCGGCGCACGGGCTGGACGTGCTGGCCGAGGCCGACACGGTGATCGTGCCCGGGGTGGCGGACGTGCGCGGCGAGGTCTCCGGCGCGCTCGTGTCCGCGCTGCGGCTCGCGCACGCGCGCGGCGCGCGCCTGGTGTCGATCTGCTCGGGCGCGTTCGCGCTGGCGGCGGCCGGGCTGCTGGACGGGCGCGAGGCCACCACCCACTGGAAGTACGCCGAGCTGCTCCAGGAGCGTTTCCCGCTCGTCCGGGTCAACCCCTCGGTCCTGTACGTGGACGGCGGCGACGTGCTGACCAGCGCGGGCAGCGCGGCGGGCCTCGACCTGCTGGTCCACCTCGTACGCGGCGACCACGGGCCGAACGTGGCCAACTCCGTGGCCCGCCGCCTGGTCATACCGCCGCACCGGGAGGGCGGTCAGGCGCAGTTCATCCAGGCCGCCGTGACACCGGTGGCGGACGACGGCGGGGTGGCCAGGGCGATGTCGTGGGCCCTGGAGCACCTGGCCGGGCCGATCGCCGTGGCGGACCTGGCCAGCGTGGCGCACATGTCCGAGCGCTCGTTCATCAGGCACTTCAAGCGGCAGACCGGCACCAGCCCGCTGCGGTGGGTGATCTCGCAGCGGGTGGCGGCCAGCCTGCCGATGCTGGAGTCCACCGGGGCGCCGGTGGAGGAGATCGGGGCGGCGGTCGGGTTCGAGAGCGCGGTGACGTTCCGGCACCACTTCACGCGGGCCATGCGGACGTCGCCGTCGGCGTACCGGCGGGCCTTCAGCGCGTGACCCTCAGGTCGTGAGCCTCCACAGGGAGGTGATCTCGGCGGCGCGGCCCTCGTGCAGCGGGTCCTGCTCGTCCTTGGGCCGGTGGTGCCGGGGCGGGACGTCCAGGCGCCCGGCCACGCGCAGCCCCGCCCGCTCGAACGCGGCCTCCAGGTCGGCCCGGGTGCGCAGGCCGAGGTGCTCGGCCAGGTCGGAGAGGATGAGCCAGCCCTCGCCGCCCGGCTCCAGATGCCCGGCGAGACCGTCGAGGAACCCAGCCAGCATCCGCCCGCCGGGATCGTAGACCGCCTGGTCGAGGGGCGAAATCGGCTTGGCGGGCAACCACGGCGGGTTGCACACGACCAGCGGCGCCCGGCCGGGCGGGAACAGGTCGGCGCGCACGACCTCCACCCGGTCGTCCAGCCCGAGGCGGGCGAGGTTGTCCTCGGCGCACTCGACGGAGCTCTGGTCGAGGTCGGTGGCCACGACCCGGCGCACGCCCCGCCTGGCCAGCACGGCGGCCAGCACGCCCGTGCCGGTACCGATGTCGAAGGCCAGCCGGCGGTCCTCCGGCAGCGGCGCCCGCGCGACCAGGTCGACGTACTCGCCCCTGATCGGCGAGAACACGCCGTGGTACGGGTGGATGCGGGCCTCGAGCGCCGGGACGTAGACGCCCTTGTGCCGCCATTCGTGGGCCCCGACCAGGCCGAGCAGCTCGCGTAGCTGGCCGACCGCCGGCGGGGCCTCGGCGCCGTACACCTCGGCGCACGCCTCGCGCACGTCCGGCGCCCTGCGCAGCGGCACCACGTGGTCTTCCGCGAACGGGACGAGCAGCATGCCCAGCGTGCGGGCGCGCTGGGACCGGGCCTGGCGGTAGCGGTGGAACCCGGCGCCGGGGGCGGCGGGCTTGCACCGGCGCCCCATGGCCGCCAGCAGCTGGCGGGCGTTCTGGAAGTCGCCCTGCCAGAGCAGCGCGGTGCCCTCGCAGGCCAGCCGGTAAGCGGTGTCGGCCGTCATCCGGTCGTCGGCGATGACCACCCGCCTGGGCGGCGGCGCTCCCAACGCCGAACGCCAGATCGCCGACCGTTCCTGCCCTGCCTCGGTCCAGTGGATCATCAGAACTCGACCGTTTCACATGCCGTGCCGGCGCGGCCACCCATTTACGGCAACAGTGCCTCCACGAGGTCGTCCTCGGCGACCTGGCCACCGTCCAGGCGGCCATCAGCGCCCCCTGAGCACCCGGCGGTCATTTTTCGCGTTCGGCGGTGACGAGCTCGCGGGTGGCCGGAGCGACCTCGGCCGCGAACAGCTCCACCACCGAGGGATCGTCCGCCATCAGGATGAACGTGCTGACGCCGTGGTCCAGGGCGAGGCCGGCGAGCTCTTCCGCCCACTGGTCCGGCGGCCCGTCGAGCAGACCGCGGCTGGAGCTCGCGAAACGGCCCGAGAGGTTCAGCAGCCGGCGTACGTCGGCGGGCGAGCGGCCGGCGGACAGCGCGGCCTCGTCGATGTGCTTGTTCCCCTCCGTGATGTCGCCGGGGCCGCCCTGCAGGTAGGACAGCGACGGCAGCCAGCCGTCGGCGGCGCGGCCGGTCAGCTTGAGCATCTTCGGCTTGTAGGCGCCGAGCCAGATCCCGATGTCATGGGCCGGGGCCGGGCCGCGTTTGGCGCCTTTGACCTGGTAGTACTCTCCGTCCACCCGGACGCCGCCCGGCTCGTCGGCCGCCCAGATCTCGCGGAAGATCCGGATCGCCTCCTCCAGCGCGTCCACGGCCTGGCCGGGGGACAGCCGCCGACCGCCCATGGCCTCGATGGCGTCCCAGAACCCGCCCGCGCCGATGCCCAGCTCGAAACGGCCGCCGCTGAGCAGGTCGAGGCTGGCCGCGCTGCGGGCCAGCACGGCCGGGTGCCGCAGCGGCAGGTTGAGCACGTTGCCGCTGAGCCGGACGCGCTCGGTGCGGGCGGCGACGTAGGACAGCAGGGTCCAGGTGTCGAGGAACTTCGGCTGGTACGGATGGTCCTGGAACGTCACCAGGTCCAGGCCGGCGCGGTCGGCCGCCACGGCCACCTCCACCGCGTGGGCGGCGGGCTGCGCCGTGGGGGTGACGAACGCGCCGAACAGCAGGTCGTGCCCGTAGTCGGTCATCTATGACTCCTCAGGTCGGATGTTGAAGTTGTCGCGGAAGACGTTGTCCGGGTCGTACCGTGCCTTGAGCTCGCGCAACCGTCGCAGGGTGCCCGGCGGGAACGCGTCGCCCAGCCGCTCGGGCCGCCCGTCGGTCTCGAAGCTGAGGTAGAGGCCGTTGACGTACGGCTCCAGCCGGGCCCACTCCTTGTCCACCCGCTGCCGGTTCGCCCCGAACGCGATGACCGAGAAATTGGCGGAGCGGTGGGCGTAGGCGGTGGCCTCCGCGGGGACGTCGGCCACCGCGCCGCCGACCGAGCGGATCTGGAAGAAGTAGACCGCGCCGCTGTGGATCAGCCGCGCCGCGGCGGCGGCGAACTCCGGGGTGATGTGCTCGACCAGCCCGGAGCGGGTGACCGGCTCCCCCTGGCCGTTGTGGCCGTCGCCGGCCGCGTTGGCCATGACGGCGGCGTACGAGGTGATCACGACCTGTTGGTCGAGCAGCGGGGCGATGTCCGCCATCGGCTGGAGCCGGTCGATGACGGTCTCCGGCACGCCCGCGTTGACCATGGCCATCACGTGCCCGGTCGCCGGACGTCCGGCGCGCGGCGGGCTCACGATGAGGAAGCTCGTGAGGTCGCGCGGGGCCGCCTCCTGGACCGCGCCCCACCTTTCGAGGAACGTGGCCGTGTCCCGGGCGTCCATGACGAGCTGCGCCCACCCGACGTCGCCGACCTCGTCCACCTCGAACTCGAACGCCGTGACGACGCCGAAGTTCGCGCCCGCGCCGCGTACCGCCCAGAACAGGTCCGCGTTCTCCGCCTCGCTCGCCCGCACCACCGAGCCGTCGGCGAGCACCATCTCGACGGCGCGCAGGTGGTCGATGGTCAGGCCGTGGTCGCGGGCCAGGAACCCGAGGCCGCCGGCGGTGGCCAGGCCGCCGACCCCGACCCCGCCGTAGTCGCCGGAGCTGAGCGCCCACCCGTACGGCTCCAGGGCCGCGGCGACGTCCGTCCAGCGCGCGCCGGGTCCGATCCTGACCAGGCGGTTCGCCCGGTCGAGCACCTCGATGGAGTCGAGCCCGGACACGTCGACGACGATGCCGCCGTCGTTGGTGGAGCGGCCGCTGATCCCGTGCCCGCCGCTGCGCACCCCCAACGGCAGGTGCGGGTGGGCCCGCGCGAACGCCAGCGCCTCGGCCACCTGGCCGGCGTCGCCCGGCCGGATGACCAGCCCCGGCGCCCCGCCCCGCAGGTACGTCGACCTGACCCGCGAGTACCCCGGGTCACCCGGCTCGATCACCGGGAGGGACGCGGGCACCAGGTCGTAGTCGATCCCGGCTCGCCGCACGGCGCGCACGGAGGCGCGGCGCAGCTGACGGCCGGTCGGTCCCACGGCCTCGCGCAGCGCGGGCGCCACCTCCAGAGCGAACCGTTCGACGGCTTCCGGGTCGTCCGACCTGAGGATGAACGTCCCGATCCCGTCCTCGACGGCCAGCGGGAGGAGGTCCGCCACGCCGGACCGCGCCGGGACGTTGACCAGCCGGCGGATCTCCCGGGGATCGCGCCCGGCCGCCATCGCGGCCTCGTCGATGAGCTTGTTCCCGGCCCTGATCCGGTCCGGCCCGCGCTCGTCGAGGGACACCAGCCAGCCGTCCGCCCGCTCCCCCACCAGCCGCAGCGAGCGCGCGTCGTCCGCGCCCAGCCAGATCGGCACGTCGTGCGCGGCCGGCGGCCCCGGCTGCGCGCCCCCGAGCCGGTAGTGCTCGCCGTCGAACCGCAGCGGCCCGCCGTCCTCGTCCCACATGCCGCGGATCACGTCGATCGCCTCGCCGGCCCCCTGACCGGCGCCCAGCGCGAGCGACAGCCGGCCGCCGGACAGCAGGTCGAGGCTGACCGCCGCGCGGGCGAGCACGGCGGGCGGGCGCAGCGCGAGGTCCAGGACGTTGGCCGACAGGCCTACCCGCGAGGTCCGTCCGGCCACCCATGACAGAAGCGTCCACGTGTCGAAGGTGTCCGGATGATCCGGAAAGGTGACCAGGTCGTACCCCAGTTCCTCACTCCGGACCGCCAGCGACACGGCATCGACTCCGGGGTCGGCTCCGGGGTCGGCTCCGGGGGTGATGAACGTGCCGAACGTCAGTGGATGGCCGTAGTTCATCCGAGCCTCTCGACAGAATTAGGTTGATGCATCAACCATACTAGACTGTCGACATGTCCACGCTCTCCACCCGTCAGGCGGCCCAGTGGGCCAGCTATCAGCGCATGCGCGTGCAGCTCACCGGACGGATCAACCGGGAGCTCGCCGGGGCCACCGGCCTGTCGGAGGCCGACTACGAGATCCTCGCCCACCTCACCGAGTCGCCCGACGAGTCGATGCGGGCGCTGGCGCTGCGGTGCGGGCTGGCGTGGGAGAAGAGCCGGCTGTCCCACCAGCTACGGCGTATGGAGCAGCGCGGGCTCGTCACGCGCGCCGAGTGCGAGGAGGACAACCGGGGGTCGGTCATCCGGGTCACCGAGGAGGGCCGCCGGCTCGCCTCCGAGGCCAGGCTCCACCACGAGAGGGCCGTACGGCGCTACGTCGTCGACGTGCTGACCCCGGCCCAGCTGGAGGCGCTGGGCGCCATCGCCGAGACCGTGCTGGGGCAGCTCACGGATGAGGAGCACCAGGCATAGGATGATCGGGGACTTCCCCCTGACCTACGCCTGGCACGCGTGGCGCTTCAGAGGGTGAAGTCGAAGGTGTAGGAGTGCGAGCCGTCAGGGGCGATGATGATGTCCATCTCGCCCCTGAGCCCCCGCAGCTCCCCCGTCGCCGAGTCGGGGACGACCGAGATTCTCAGCGACCGCTCGCCGCGGTCGCTGACCGCGTTGTGCTGCACGACGAAGGCCCCCGCGAGGCCGTCGAGGGTGCCCTCGATGCGCTCCAGCGCCACGTACGACCTCGAGTCCTCGACCTCTGTCGAGGCCGTCAGCAGGTGGACGACGCTGGTGGCCGTCAGGTCCCCGTGGAAGGTCTTGGACATGGTCACGAGCCCGATCGAGACGCCGTCACGCTCCACGAACGGTGCTTTGGCGTCCCAGCCTGCGGTGTCGAAGGTTCCCTTGGCGGTCATGGCTCCATCGTGCCGGTCATACCTGTCAGGTCCCGTCAGGTACCGGTGAGGCGTTCCACCACGGGCGCGAACTCGTCCAGGTACTGGGCGTTCACCGACACGTACGAGACGCCGAGCCGGTCGCGGCGCCTGCGCAGCGTGTCCGCCATCTCGTCCGCGGTGCCCAGCAGGACTCCGGTGCCGCCGGCCGGGACGTTCAGCCAGGAGGGCGGCTCGGCCCCGGCGGCCGCGAGGTTCATGCTGAGCTCCAGGTCGTGGAAGCGGTCGCCGGCCAGCTCGTACAGCTCGTCCAGCTTCGCCGCCACCTGGTCCTCCGTGTAGTGCGGCGGCAGGCCGAGGGCCACGGTGTCGGCCTGCTGGGCGGCGAGCTTGAGGAGCCTGGTCCCGGACGCGGCGACCAGGACGCGTACGTCCTTGACCGCTTCGATCGTCCGGGCGACGCGCTCGATGCGCCGGCCGGGCGTGCCGTACCCGACGCCGAGCGCCGCGGCGTCCCGCTCCGCGTCCGGGCGGCCGGCGCCCAGGCCGAGCTCGAAGCGCCCGTCGGTGAGCGCGTGCAGGGTGGCGGTCTCCCACGCCACGGCCTCGGGAGTCCGGTTGGCGGCGCTCAGCACGAACGTGCCGACGCGCAGGGTCGTCGTGGCCGTCGCGGCCACGGCGGCGGCGACGAAGGGCGACAGCGTGCCGAGCGTGTCGGGGACCAGCAGCGTCGAGTAGCCGAGGCTCTCCGCCCTGCGGGCCAGGCCGGTCCACGCGCCGGCGTCGGTGGCATGTCCGGCGACCGCGCCGAACCTGAACGGGTGATCGGTCATGCCACCCACGATCGCGGATCCGCGCCCCGGCGGCATCGTCCCCCGGACCGGTGGTCTCCTACATCCGGGGGCGCACGCCCGCGCGAGAGTGCTACTCCTGCAGCAGTATCCGCGTGAAGTCGTTGGCGAACTTGCCCTCGGGGTCGAGCCGCCGTGCCAGCGAGCGGAACTCGCCGGGGCACTCGGGCCGGCGGGTGAACAGCTTGCCCCAGTGCGGCCTGGGCGCGAACGGCGCCAGCGTCTCCTCCACCAGCTCCAGCACCGGCAGCACCGCGGCCACGTCCCTGATCCAGGTGAAGTGGATGCCGACGCTGTCGCGGCCGCGGAAGGGGCTCAGCCACAGGTCGTCGGGCGCGATCGAGCGCACCTCGGAGATCTGCAGGACGGGCCGGATCCGGTCGCCGATCGCGTACAGCTCGCGCAGCGCCTTGACCGCGTGCTCCCGGGGCAGGATGAGCTCCGACTGCAGCTCGTTGCCCGCGCCGCTCGGCTCGGCGTCCGGCCGGAAGTGCGGCAGCCGCTCGTGCCACGGCCCGGGCACGCCGAGCTGGACCGTGCAGTTCTCCGCCGACATCGCGGGCAGGGGGTGGCGGGGGCCGTCGGCCGGGGTGGTGCCGTGCCAGTCGGCGTCGGTCAGCTCCTCGGTGCCCTTCAGCCAGACGCGGGTGTCGCGCCAGTCGGTGAAGAGGCTGACGCTGTAGGCGGCGGACATGATCTGGTCGAAGTCGGCGAGCGCGGCCACGGTCAGGCCCTCGCGTACGTACTGGCGCAGCTCGAAGGCCGGCACCAGGTCGAGGGTCAGCGAGGTGACGACGCCGAGCGCGCCGAGGGCCACCACCGCGCCGGGGAAGTCGGCGTCGCCGCGGGAGAGGGTGAGCACGGAGCCGTCGGCGGTGACGAGGTCGAGCGAGGACACGGCCGAGGCCAGGCCGGGGATGGCGTCGCCGGAGCCGTGCGTGCCGGTCGCGACCGAGCCGGCCACGGAGATGTGCGGCAGCGAGGCCATGTTCGCCAGCGCGAATCCGGCCCGGTGCACCTGCGGCGCGAGCCGCGCGTACGTCATGCGCGCGGGCACCCGCACCGTGGCCGCCGCGCTGTCGATCTCCACCGCGTCCGGCATCCGGTCGAGCACGACGAGGTCGCCGTCGGTGTCCGCGACGTCGTTGAACGAGTGGCCGCTCCCCAGCGCCCGCACGCGGGAGCCGGCCGAGACGAGCCGCTGGAGCTCGTCGAGCGAGGTCGGGTGATGGACATCTTGCGCCCGAAATGCGGTGTTTCCCGCCCAATTGGTCAGCGTCACGGCATTACCTTCCCACAAACCACCTTGTCAGCCCCGCCCGGGTGCCGCTAGCTTCGGGAGCCGCTGACGGAGGTGTGCCGTGCTCTACCTGTCCGAGGCTGTCGGCCTTGTCACGCTCGTGCTCTGGCTCTACTGCCTCTTCGACGCGATCACCACGCCCGACGTGCTCTGCAGGAACCTGCCGAAGATCGTCTGGGTGGTCGTCGTGCTGCTGTTCCCGCTGATCGGCTCCGTCGCCTGGCTGGTGGCGGGCCGACCGGAGCGGTCGCAGGCGGCCACGCGGCCGAGCGCGTTCCCCGAGTACGACCGCCCGGGCCGCTTCGCCGCCGGCAACCCGGACGACGACGAGGAGTTCCTGCGCCGCTGCCGCGAACGCGCCGAGGAGCAGCGCAGGAACGCCCCCAAGAAACCGCCCGAGGACTAGAAGCCCTGGGCCAGGCGGTAGTACGCCTGGTTCCAGCGGATCTCCTTGGTGAACCGCTCGGTCGTCGTGTCGGCGTCGATGATCAGCAGCTCCACACCGAGCATGTCGGCCAGGTCGGTCAGCTCCGCGCGGCCGATCGCCGTGGAGAGCACCGTGTGGTGCGGCGCGCCCGCCGTGAGCCACGACTCCGTGGACGTACGCAGGTTGGGACGGGGGTTCCAGACCGCGCGGGCGACCGGCAGCTTGGGCAGCGGCTGGGGCGGGGCCACGAGGTCGATCTCGTTGGCCACCAGCCGGAACCGGTCACCCATGTCGGCCAGGCCCACCACGATGCCGGGGCCGGGCTCGGCGTCGAACACGAGCCGGACCGGGTCCTCCCGGTTTCCGATGCCCAGCGGGTGGATCTCGCACGACGGCGTGCCGGAGGCGATCGAGGGGCAGACCTCCAGCATGTGCGCGCCCAGGATGAGCTCCTGGCCGGGCGACAGGTCGTAGGTGTAGTCCTCCATGAACGAGGTGCCGCCGGGCGCCATGGACTTCAGGGTGCGCAGGAGGACCGAGGTCTTCCAGTCGCCCTCGCCGCCGAAGCCGTACCCGTCGGCCATGAGCCGCTGCACGGCCAGGCCGGGGAGCTGGCGCAGGCCGCCGAGGTCCTCGAAGTTCGTGGTGAACGCCTTGAAGCCGCCCGACTCCAGGAAGCCGCGCAGGCCCAGCTCGATCCTGGCCGCGTAGCGCAGCGACTCGTTGCGCTCGCCGAGCAGCTCGGGAGCGACGGTGTACTGCTCGGCGTACTCCTTGACCAGCGCCGTCACGTCCGCGTCCGAGGCCGCGTCCACGGCCTCCACCAGGTCGTTCACGCCGTACGTGTTGACCGAGACGCCGAAGCGGAGCTGCGCCTCGACCTTGTCGCCCTCGGTGACCGCCACGTCGCGCATGTTGTCGCCGAAGCGGGCCAGCTTCAGCGTGCGCACCTCGGCCAGGCCCTTGGCGGCCCGCACCCAGGTCAGGATGCGCTCGCCCACGGACGGGTCGCTGACGTGCCCGGCCACGGTCTTGCGCGGCACGCCCAGCCGCGTCTGCACGAACCCGAACTCGCGGTCGCCGTGCGCCGCCTGGTTGAGGTTCATGAAGTCCATGTCGATGGTGCTCCACGGGAGCTCCACGTTGGCCTGCGTGTGCAGGTGCAGCAGCGGCTTGCGCAGCGCGTCGAGCCCCGCGATCCACATCTTGGCCGGGGAGAAGGTGTGCATCCACGCGATCACGCCGGCGCACGAGTCGTCGGCGTTGGCCTCCAGCATCACGCGCCTGATCGCCGCCGCGTCGGTGAGCACGGGCTTCCACTCGACGGGCATGGGCAGCTGCTCGGCGATCCGCTGAGACTGCTCGGCCACCTGGCGCAGCGTGTCCTCGCCGTACAGCCCCTGGCTGCCGGTCAGAAACCAGATCTTCAACGCGGGCTCCTCTGTCCGTAGACGTTCTGATAGCGGTCGTACAGGCGGTCGATGTCGTCCTGCGGGATCGGCAGCGGCTCGCCGAGCTGCCTGGCCACGTGGACGGTGCGGGCCACGTCCTCGCACATGACGGCGGCCTTCACGGCCGCCTTCGGGTCCTTGCCGATGCTGAACACGCCGTGGTTCTGCATGAGGACGGCCTTGGAGCGGTGGCCCTTGAGCGTCTCGACGATGCCCTGGCCGATCGAGTCGTCGCCGATCAGCGCGAACGGGCCGAGAGGGATCTCACCGCCGAACTCGTCGGCCATCGCGGTCAGCACGCAGGGGATGGCCTCGCCGCGCGCCGCCCAGGCGGAGGCGTAGGTGGAGTGGGTGTGCACGACGCCGCCGACGTCGGGCATGTTGCGGTAGACGTACGCGTGCGCGGCGGTGTCGCTGGACGGCGAGTGCTCGCCCGCCACGAGGTTGCCGTCGAGGTCGCACACGACCATGTTCTCCGGGGTCAGCTCGTCGTAGGAGACCCCGGACGGCTTGATGACGAACAGGTCCTCGCCCGGGACCCGGCCGGAGACGTTGCCCGCGGTCCAGACGACCAGGTTGTAGCGGACCAGCTCCGCGTGCAGGTCGGCGACGATCTTCCTCGTTGTCATGCTCATGCTTATTGCCTCCACTCCGCGGAGGCGGGCTCGGTCGCTCCGGAGCCGCCGCCTTCCCTCGTCGCTATGGTCGCTTCGCTCCCGCCGCTCCTCAGTCCAGGCGGC
>NZ_JBSFTC010000191.1:0-22101 GCF_053590415.1 Nonomuraea sp. NPDC003201 | reverse complement strand
GGGCTCCGGCTTGGCGACGTCGCGCCGCCCGGCGGAACCCCGGGCCACGTCGTGCCGTCCGGGCGCACCCTGGGCGACGTTGCGATGCCCCGGTGCCCCGCTGGTGATGCGGTGGGCAGGGGCCGGTGTGAGGGGCTCGTGGGGTGCTGGCGATGGTGCCGGTGTGAGGGGGGTGTGAGTATGGGGTTTGAGCGGGAGTTGGTGTCGTCCGAGGCCGGTGGCGACGAGCTGCAGATCGAGGCGGCGCTGCGGCCCAAGCGGCTCGGCGAGTTCATCGGCCAGGGCCGGGTGCGCGAGCAGCTCTCCCTCGTGCTCGAGAGCGCCCTGCGCAGGCAGCGGCCGCCCGACCACGTGCTGATGAGCGGGTCGCCCGGGCTCGGCAAGACCACGCTGTCCATGATCATCGCCGCTGAGCTCAACGCGCCGCTGAGGATCACCTCCGGCCCCGCGCTGGAGCGGGCCGGCGACCTGGCCGCCATCCTGTCCACGCTCGCCGAGGGCGAGGTGCTGTTCATCGACGAGATCCACCGGATGGCCAGGCCCGCCGAAGAGATGCTCTATCTCGCCATGGAGGACTTCAGGGTCGACATCGTCGTCGGCAAGGGCCCCGGGGCCACGGCCATCCCGCTCGACATCGCGCCGTTCACGCTCGTCGGCGCCACCACCCGCGCCGGGCTGCTGCCCGCGCCGCTGCGCGACCGGTTCGGGTTCACCGCGCACATGGATTTCTACGAGGTCGGCGAGCTCGAGCAGGTGCTCTACCGATCGGCCAGGCTGCTCGGCGTGGTCCTGCCCGGCGACGGAGCGCACGAGATCGCGAGGCGGTCCCGGGGAACGCCCCGTATCGCGAACCGGCTGCTCAGGCGAGTGCGGGATTTCGCGGACGTAAGGGCCGACGGGGTGATAAACCGGGAAATAGCGGCGGCGGCCCTCAACCTGTACGAAGTTGATGCCGAAGGACTCGACCGGCTCGACAGGGCGGTCCTGGACGTGCTGCTGAAGAAGTTCGGCGGCGGCCCGGTCGGCCTGTCGACGCTGGCCGTGGCCGTGGGGGAGGAGCCGGAGACCGTCGAAGTGGTGGCCGAGCCGTTCCTCGTACGCCAGGGCCTGCTGGCCAGGACCCCGCGCGGCCGGGTCGCGACGGCGGCCGCCTGGAGTCATCTCGGCATGACCCCGCCCCCCGACGCGTTCGGAGCAGCGGTATTCGACTCAGACGGCTGATCACAGAACGGTTGCAACCGTTTCAAATTGGGAACTTCCCCGCGCGCCGAAACGCTGCCTCGTTGCCGCGTTTCGCAACAACGGCCTACACTCCGTGGCTTGGCTGGCTGTGTAGGCTGACGGGCTGAGCGGCGCGGCCCCGACGCAACGCACGGAATTTCCGGCGCGAGGCCGGTGTCAACTTCTTGTACGACAATGGAAGGTCGCCCCTTATGGACATGGGACAACTCGGTAGCATCCTGCCGCTGATTCTGCTGGTGGTGGTGTTCTACTTCCTGCTGATCCGCCCTCAGCGCAAGCGTCAGCAAGAGGCGATCCAAATGCAGAACTCCCTGGCTCCGGGCGCCCGGGTCATGACCACGACCGGGCTGTTCGGCACCGTGGTGGCGGTGGACAATGATGACGTGGTCCTCGAGATCGCACCGGGGATCGAGACCCGCTGGGTGAAGGCCGCGATCGGCCGTGTGGTCACGCCAGGGGACGCTCCCGCGGCGGACGAGTCCTCCGACGACGACGCCGCACCGGGTGAGGAGGGCAAGAAGGAGTCCGAGGCCACCGTGGATCGCAACGATGACCAGGACTCCAGCACCAAGCAGTCCTGACTAAGCTCTGCGACAAACCTCTATCTGAAAGAACTGACGACCAGTGGCCCGACCGACCAGCCGCCACAGCCGACCGGGGCGAACGCTCCTGGTGCTGCTGGCGCTCATCCTCGCCCTGGGCGGGACGATGTTCCTGCAGAAGGCGTTCACGCCCAAGCTGGGTCTCGACCTCGCCGGCGGCACGACGGTGACTCTGTCCCCGGTGACCCAGAACAACACGGCACCGCCGGATGAGATTCTCGATCGCGCAGTCAACATCATCCGCGATCGAGTCAACGGCAACGGCATCTCCGACGCGGAGGTCGCCAGGTCCGGCAGCAACATCATCATCTCGATCCCGGGCGTCGGACAGAGCGAGGCCATCAAGCTGGTCGCCACCACCGCGGAGCTGCGCTTCCGCCAGGTGCTGGCCATGGAGGCCACGCAGGTTCCGCAGAACCTGGCCACCAACGCGCCGACGCCGAACCCGTCGGCTTCGGCGAGCCAGTCCGCCACCCCCAAGTCTGACAAGTCCGGCTCGCCCGCGGTCTCCACGCCCCAGCCCAGCGCGTCTCCGACGGGCAAGGCGTTGTCGTCCGCGCTGACCGCGCCGACGCCCGCCGCGTCGGGGCAGCCGGCCGCCACGGACAACCCCCAGCAGCCGGCCGCCACGGACAACCCTCAGAAGCAGCCGAAGAAGGGCCAGGACGCCAAGGCCAGCCCGACGGCGGCCCCGTCCGGCCAGCCCAGCACGCCGCCCGCGCAGAACCCCAACGCCGGCGTCAACACCCAGGGCATCGACCCGGCGGTGCTGGCCCAGTTCAACAAGCTCGACTGCGCCAACCCGGCCAACCGCGGCCAGGGCGTCCAGGACGACCCGAAGAAGCAGTTCGCCGGCTGCGAGACCGACGGCAGCTACAAGTACGTCCTCGACGTCGCCAAGGTCGTCGGCACCGACATCGACACGGCCTCGGCGGGCGTCCGGCAGGGCACCGTCGAGTGGGTCGTCCAGCTCGACTTCAAGAGCAAGGGCGCGGCCGAGTGGAGCAAGCTCACCACGGCCGCCTACAACTCCCAGGAGCCACGCAACAAGGTCGCGGTCGTGCTCGACGGCGTCGTCATCACCGCCCCCAACATCATCAGCCCGATCCCCGGCGGCCGGGCCGAGATCACCGGCGGGTTCGACCAGCTCAGCGCCACCCAGCTGGCCGACCAGCTCAAGTACGGCGCGCTGCCGCTGAAGTTCAACCGCAGCTCGGTCGACACGGTCTCCTCGACGCTGGGCCAGGACCAGCTGCAGGGCGGTCTGATCGCGGGCCTCATCGGCCTCGTGCTCGTCGTGGTCTACTCGATGCTCTACTACCGCGGCCTCGGCATCGTGGCGGTGCTGAGCCTCGTGGTCGCCACGATCCTGACGTACACGGCGGTGGTCGTGCTCGGCCACAACGCCAACTTCCGGCTCTCGTTGCCGCACATCATCGGCCTCGTGGTCTCGATCGGCATCACCGCCGACTCCTTCATCGTCTACTTCGAACGCATACGTGACGAGATGAAGGAGGGCCACCGGACGCTCCGCGCGGCCGTCGAGGTGGCCTGGGTCCGTGCCCGGCGCACGATCCTGATCGCCGACGCCGTCATGTTCATCGCCGCGATCGTGCTCTACTTCCTGGCGGTGGGCGGCGTGGCCGGGTTCGCCTTCGCGATGGGCCTGACCACGCTGATCGACATCGTGGTGGTGTTCCTGTTCACGAAGCCGTTCATCGCCATGCTGGCGAGGCTGAAGTTCTTCGCCAAGGGGCACCCGCTGTCCGGCCTCGACGCCGAGCGCATGAGCGAGGTCGGCTCGTCCGGCCGCCCGACCACTCCGCAGGAGGCCTGAGATGGGACTGGCGCGTCGCCTCTACCGCGGCGAGATCAATGTCGACTTCGTCGGCCAATGGAGGCTCTGGTACAGCCTGTCGGGCATTCTGCTGCTCATCTCGATCGCGGGTCTGCTGATCAACGGGCTCAACCTGGGCGTGGAGTTCAGGGGCGGCACGGTCTTCTCGTTCAAGTCCGAGCAGGCCACCGTCCAGCAGGTCCGCGAGGCCGTCCTCGATCAGGGCGCGCACCAGGCGATCGTCCAGTCGGCCGGCACCGGCGGCTGGCGGGTGACCACCGAGAGCCTCCCGGAGAACACCAGGGAGCAGGTGCAGTCCCAGATCGCCAAGGACTTCAACACTCCGGTCGGGCAGGTCAGCGTGCAGGCCATCGGCCCGTCCTGGGGCGGTGAGGTCTCGCAGAAGGCCTGGATCGGCCTGGGCGTGTTCATGCTGGCGATCATCCTGTACCTGTCGATGGCGTTCGAGCCGAAGATGGCCATGTCGGCGATCGTCGCGCTCATCCACGACCTCGTCATCACGGCCGGCATCTACGCCTGGTCGGGCTTCGAGGTCACGCCGGCCACGCTGCTGGGCTTCCTGACCATCCTCGGTTATTCGCTCTACGACGCGGTCGTGGTGTTCGACATGATCAAGGAGGTCACGGCCAAGCTGGGGCACACGTCGAAGATGACGTACTCGATGGCGGCCAACAACGCGCTCAACCACACGCTGATCCGGTCGCTGAACACCTCGCTGGTCGCGATCCTGCCGGTGGCGGCGATCCTGTTCATCGGCACCACGCTGCTCGGCGCGGGCACGCTGAAGGACCTGTCGCTGGCGCTGTTCGTCGGCATGATCGTCGGTACGTACTCCTCGCTGTGCGTCGCCACGCCGCTGCTGGTGACGTTGAAGGAGCGGGAGCCGAAGTACCAGGCCATCGCCAGGAGGCTGGCCTCGACGGGAAGCGGCAAGGGGCCGAAGGGTTCCAAAAGCGCGGCCGTAGCCAAGGGATAGCAAGCACGCGCACGCCACGACGCCCTCGCCCTTCACCGGGTCGGGGGCGTCGTTGCGTGCGCGCGGGATGCACCATCATGGAGCCCGGCACACCGCCGGTGCACGATTGCGAGGAGACGCCATGACCGAGCTGAGCACGATGATCCTGGACAGGATCAGGGACGTGCCCGACTACCCCAAGCCGGGTGTGATGTTCAAGGACATCACCCCGCTGCTGGGCGACCCGGTCGCCATGGCGGCCGTGGTGGACGAACTGGCCGGGCTCCACCAGGTGGACAAGATCGTGGGCATCGAGGCGCGCGGGTTCATCCTCGCGGCTCCGGTGGCGTACCGGGCGGGGGCGGGTTTCGTACCGGTACGGAAGAAGGGGAAACTGCCCGCCGAAACCCTCGAAGAGTCCTACGATCTGGAGTACGGCTCCGCGACCATCGAGGTCCACCGTGACGCCTTCACGCCCGGCGACCGGGTTCTCGTGGTCGACGACGTGCTGGCCACGGGCGGCACGGCGAGGGCGGCCGTGGAGTTGGTGAAGAGGGCCGGCGCCGAGGTCGTCGGCATCGCCGTGCTCATGGAACTGGCCTTTCTCAAGGGGCGTGAGCGGGTGACGGGAGTGGACCTGCACTCCCTCGTGATCGTCTGAGCCCGACCCGCGACGGCCCAGGTTTGCCGCCTGGATACACTGGGGGATCTGGACTCGAACGTGAGGAGCCATTGCGTGAGGAGTCTGTGTGCCCCGTGATGTGGTCGTGCCCGACGTAACCGACTCCGGCAACGCCGAGGCGTCCGGTGTTCCTGCGGTGCGTCGAAGGCGATTTGGGGGTGGGGCCATGAATCCGGTGCTGGAGCCGTTGTTCCGCACGGTCCGCGCCACCCACCCCAAGGCCGACCTGCGCGTGATCGAGCGTGCGTACGACGTCGCCGCCTACCACCACCGCGACCAGAAGCGGAAGTCCGGCGACCCGTACATCACCCACCCGCTGGCCGTGGCCACGATCCTGGCCGAGCTCGGCACCGACGACGAGACCCTGTGCGCCGCGCTGCTCCACGACACGGTGGAGGACACCGCCTACAGCCTCGACGAGCTGCGCGGCGACTTCGGCGACACCATCGGGTCCCTGGTCGACGGCGTGACCAAGCTGGACAAGGTGAAGTTCGGCGACGCCGCGCAGGCCGAGACCGTGCGCAAGATGGTCGTCGCCATGTCGCGCGACATCCGCGTGCTGATCATCAAGCTCGCCGACCGGCTCCACAACATGCGCACCATGCGCTACCTCCCCGAGCACAAGCGCCACCAGAAGTCGCGCGAGACGCTGGAGATCTTCGCCCCGCTGGCCCACCGCCTGGGCATGAACACGATCAAGTGGGAGCTCGAGGACCTGGCCTTCGCCATGCTCTACCCCAAGCGCTACGACGAGATCGCGCGCATGGTGTCGGAGCGGGCGCCGCGCCGCGACCTGTTCCTGCAGGAGGTCATCGAGAAGGTCTCCGGCGACCTGCGCGAGGCCAAGATCCGCGCCGTCGTCAAGGGCCGGCCGAAGCACTACTACTCGGTCTACCAGAAGATGATCGCCCGCGACGTGGCCTTCGACGACATCTACGACCTGGTGGGCATCCGCGTCCTCGTCGACAGCGTGCGCGACTGCTACGCGGCGCTCGGCACCATCCACGCCCGGTGGAACCCGGTGCCGGGGCGGTTCAAGGACTACATTGCGATGCCCAAGTTCAACATGTACCAGTCGCTGCACACCACGGTGATCGGTCCCGAGGGCAAGCCGGTGGAGCTGCAGATCCGCACCCACGCGATGCACCACCGGGCCGAGTACGGCGTGGCCGCGCACTGGAAATACAAGGAGGAGGTCGGCAGCCCCGGCCCCACCGGCAAGGTCAAGCCGGGCAGCGACATGGCCTGGCTGCGCCAGCTCCTCGACTGGCAGAAGGAGACCTCCGACCCGGGCGAGTTCCTGGAGTCGCTGCGGTTCGACCTGTCGGTGTCCGAGGTCTACGTCTTCACCCCGAAGGGGCAGGTCATCGCGCTGCCCGAGGGGGCCACGCCGGTCGACTTCGCGTACGCCGTGCACACCGAGGTGGGCCACCGCTGCATCGGCGCCCGGGTCAACGGGCGGCTGGTGCCGCTGGAGTCGCGGCTCGGCAACGGCGACACGGTCGAGATCTTCACCTCCAAGTCGCCGGACGCCGGGCCGTCGCGCGACTGGCTCAAGTTCGTCAAGTCGGGCCGGGCCCGCAACAAGATCCGGCAGTGGTTCTCCAAGGAGCGCCGCGAGACCGCGATCGAGGCGGGCAAGGAGGCCATCGGGCGGGCCATGCGCAAGCAGGGCCTGCCGCTGCAGCGGCTGATGTCCGGCGAGGCGCTGCTGGCGCTCGCCCGCGACCTGCGCTACCCCGACGTCTCCGCGCTCTACGCGGCCGTGGGGGAGGGGCACATCGCGGCGCAGGCCGTCGTGCAGAAGCTGGTGGCCTCGATCGGCGGCGTCGACAGCGCCGAGGAGGACATCGCCGAGACCTCGCTGCCCACCCGGCTGCGCGGCCGCCCCCGCGGTGGCGGCGCGGGCGTGGTCGTGGCGGGCGACGCCGACGTGTGGGTACGCCTGTCGAAGTGCTGCACCCCGGTGCCCGGTGACGAGATCGTCGGGTTCGTCACGAGGGGGCACGGGGTGTCGGTGCACCGCGGCGACTGCACCAACGTGCAGCAGCTCAAGGAGCAGCCCGACCGGCTCGTCGAGGTCAGCTGGTCGCCCAGCGACGACAGCGTGTTCCTGGTCGCGATCCAGGTGGAGGCGCTGGACCGGCCGCGCCTGCTGTCCGACGTCACGCGTACGCTCTCCGACCAGCACGTCAACATCCTGAGCGCGTCGGTCACGACGTCCCGGGACCGGGTGGCGATCAGCAAGTTCACGTTCGAGATGGGCGATCCCAAGCACCTGGGGCACGTGCTCAAGGCCGTGCGCAGCATCCAGGGCGTGTTCGACGTCTACCGCGTCAGCGGCGCCGGCAACTGACCGCTTCCGGGGCGCCGGGCCCCGGCGGCGGGTCAGCGGGGGCGGAGGTCGGGGAGGTTGACGACGATGGCCTCCTGGGTGCTGCGGGCGATGACGACCACGGCCTCCTGCGACGGGTCCGGATTCTCCTCGCGATGGGGCACGTACGGCGGCACGAAGATGTAGTCGCCGGGCTTGGTGTCCAGCCGCACCTCCCGCCCGTCCTCCAGGAACACGAACGACGGCGTGCCGCTGACCACGTAGATGGCCGTCTCCGAGGCCCCGTGGTGGTGGTCGGACGAGCGCGTGGCGGGCGCGACGTGGGTCTGGCCCATCCAGAGGCGGGCGGACCCGGCCGTGGCCCCGCTGATCGCCGCGAACCTGCGCATGCCGGAGCTCTGCGCCGTCTCGCCCGAGAGCTCCCCTGAGGGCACGTGACGCAGCGGCTGGTGGAACGGGTCACCCTCGGCCCTGTAACCCTCCCAGAGACGCCCTCCAGCGCGTTCCAGGACGTCCGAGGCGACGGCGGCCAGCCGTGCCGAGTCGTCGACGGCGCCGAGCAGCGCCTCCGCCAGCACCGGGTCGTGGGCGCGCAGCTCGCGCAGCAGCCACTTGCCGCTCCCCTGCCACCTGCGCCCCAGCCCGAGCGCCATCCTGGCGGTCTCCTGCGCCACCTGCCACCGGATGAACGTCCGCTCGCCGGCGTCCGTGGCCCCCGAGAGGTCGTCCAGGAGGTCGGAGAGGGCGTATCTGGCCCGTTCGGCCTGTGAGCTGGTCAGACCCCCCGGTCCGGCCGTCAGGCGCTCGCTCAGCGCCGCCTGGAGGTCGCTGGCCCGGCCGCTGGTCCGGTCGGTCAGCACCGCGCCCTCGGCGCACATGCGGGCCAGGCTCGGCTGGCGCCGCTCGAAGTCCTTGTCGAGGTAGGCGCGCAGGCTGGTCTCGCTGTGCACGAACAGCTCCACGGGCCACTCGCGCCACCGCAGCGACTCGCGGTAGGGGGTGGGCAGGCCGTCGAGCACCACGACGACGTCGAGGTCGGAGGTGCTGGTGCGGCGCTCGGTGAGGGCGCTGCCGCCGACGAAGGCGTACAGGGCCCCCGGGAACATCTCCTCGACGAGGGCACGTGCGGCGCTGACGGGATCCATGCCCGCCAGCCTAGGTCTCAGCCCCTTCCGCCGCCGCCCCATTTCACGCACCGCCGCCACCCGCTCGCGCACGGTCGCCGCACGGTTGGCGCACGGTTGGCGGGGCCCGGTGGAGGCCGGAAGAGGCCTCCACGGGCATTTCCACTGGGGTCAGCTGAACTCGGCGAGCGTGCGCTCGGCCTCCTCCAGCCACGAGCGCCGGGCGATCAGCGCCTCCTCGGTCTCCTTGATGTCCTTGGCGCGACCGGCCGTCTGCGCCTTGGACAGCCGCTTCTCCAGCTGGTCGATCGAGGTGCGCAGCTGGTCGACGGTGCTCTGCGCGCGGGCCCGGGCCTCCGGGTTGGAGCGCTTCCACTCGGCGTCCTCGGCCTTGCGCACGGCCTCGTCCACCTTGCGCAGCCCGCCCTCGAGCCGGTCGCGCTGCTCGCGCGGCACCGGGCCGGCGGCCTCCCAGCGCTCCAGGATGTTCCGCAGCGCCGAGCGGGCCGTGCGCACGTCCGTGACCGGGAGGATCTTCTCGGCCTCGGCCAGCAGCACCTCCTTGACCTCCGCGTTGGCGGCCAGCGAGGCGTCGCGCTCGGCGAAGACGGCGGAACGGGCCTGGAAGAACTGGTCCTGCGCGCCCTTGAAGCGGGCCCACAGCTCGTCCTCGGCCTCGCGCGAGGCCCGGCCGGCGCTCTTCCACTGCTGCATCAGCTCGCGGTAGATCGCCGCGGTCTGGCCCCAGTCGGTCGAGTCGGCCAGCGCCTCGGCCTCGGCGACGATGCGCTCCTTGGCCGCCCGCACGCCCTCGCGCTGCTCGTCGAGCCCCGCGAAGTACGTCTTGCGCCGCTTGGCGAACGCCGTACGGGCCGCCGAGAGCCGCTTCCACAGCGCGGCCTCGGTGACCCGGTCGATGCGGTCGGCGGCCTTCCACTCCTCGACGAGCTGGCGCAGCCGCTCGCCACCCGACTTCCAGTGGGTGGTCTCGTCCGCGATGCGCTCGGCCTCGGCGACGATGCGCTCCTTGACCGACCTGGCCTCGGCGCGCGCGTGCTCGCGGGCCGCCTTGACCTCCTCGCGGCGCTGGGCGACCAGCTCCGTCAGGCCGTCGAGCCGGGCCGTCAGCGCGTCGAGGTCGCCGATGGCGTGGGCGTCGGCGACGGCCTCGCGCAGCTTGGCGATGTTCGCCTCGGCCTGGGCAGGAGCCAGGTCGGTGCCCTTGACGCGCTGTTCCAGCAGCTGCACCTGACCGGCCAGCTCGTCGTACTTGCGATGGAAGTAGGCCAGTGCCTCTTCGGGTTCACCGGCCTGCCAGGAGCCGACGGCCCGCTCTCCCTCAGCCGTACGCACGTAGACGGTGCCGTCGTCGTCTACCCGGCCCCACGGGTCGGTGCTCACCGTGTCCTCCCGCACTTTCCATCAGACCCTTCGGGACTACTTCGTCCCTAGTTTGTATTACGTCAGCTCTTGCTGGCGATTGTCACGTCTTTGATTTCGACGGTTTGCTTCGGCGCCCCCGTCCCGTCGCCGGCGTCCCCGATGACGCCTGCTTTGTTCACCTTGTCCAGGATGTCGAGCCCCTTGGTGATCGTACCCACCGGCGTGTAATCCGGCGTGAGTCCGATGTCTCCGAAAACGAGGAAGAACTGGCTGCCCGTGCTGCCCGGCGCCTGCGTTTTGGCCATGGCCATCACGCCGCGCTTGTACTGGGCTCCCTGGAGGTTCTCCTCGGCCATGACGTAGCCGGGGCCGCCGGTGCCGTCCTGGCTCTTGCCGTCGGCCTTGGCCGACGGGTCGCCGCACTGCAGCATCGGGAACTGGGCGCTGCCGAGCCGGTGGCACTTGCTGCCGTCGTAGTACTTCTTCTTCGCCAGGAACTCCAGCGAGTTGGTCGTGCAGGGCGCCTTGGCGTTGTTCAGCTCGACGACGATGTCGCCCTGGTTGGTCTTGAGCGTCATCGTCTTGGTCGCCGGCGTGGTCTTGACCTTGGCCGGCGGCATGCCGACGTCCTTGACCTGCCCGCCTCCTGCGTCCTTGACGTAGTCGCACGTGCCCGTCGCCGCGTCGTACGGCTTGGGCCCCGCCGCGGCCGAAGCCGAGGCCGAGGCCGACGGCGCGGCGGTGTCGGCGGCCGACGCCGTGGGCGAGGAGGCCGCGTCGGTCCCCGCGTCGTTGCCGCCCAGCAGCGCGACAGCGGCGACGATGCCGCCGATCACGATCACGACGCCCACCGAGGAGCCGATGATCGCCGTGCGCTTGGCCTTCTGCTCGCGTTCGACCCGGCGATGCATCTGCCGCTCGTAGTGCTCACGAGCGAGCTGCCTCTGCCGGTCCTTCCCCGTGGCCACCGCTTTGCCTCCCATAGTCAATCAACTGAGGTGGGCGAATCGTATCGGCCAACGGGTAATGATTCGCAGCCCGGCGACCCGCACCGGTACCCTTCGGTTACATTCCCATTGGCTTTTCGACGAGATCACCTGAGGCAGATGCTCATCGCCGGCTTCCCCGCAGGGGCCTTCCAGACCAATTGTTACGTTGTCGCGCCCGCGGCCGGCGAGGAATGCGTGATCGTCGATCCAGGTCAGGACGCGACCGAGGGCGTCGACGAGCTGCTGCGCGAGCACCGGCTCAAGCCGGTCGCGGTCCTGCTCACCCACGGCCACCTCGACCACGTCTGGTCGGTGGCCCCGGTCTGCGGCGCGCGTGACGTCCCCGCGTGGATCCACCCCGACGACCGCCACCTGCTGAGCGACCCGGCCGCCGGCTGGTCGGGCACGAGCGCCTCGATGTTCGGCGGGCTGACGCTGAGCGAGCCCGACGACGTGCGCGAGCTGTCCGACGGGGCCGTGCTGGAGCTGGCGGGCCTCGAGCTCGTGGTCGACCACACGCCCGGCCATACCAGGGGGTCGGTGAGCTTCCGGCTGCCCGGCGACGAGATCATGTTCTCGGGCGACCTGCTGTTCGCCGGCTCCATCGGCCGCACCGACCTGCCCGGCGGTGACTACGCGACCATTCTGCGCAGCCTGGCTGCCAAGTGCCTGACGCTGCCTGACGATACGGTCGTCCTGCCGGGCCACGGACCACAGACGACGATCGGCCGCGAGCGCGCTACCAACCCATATTTGAAGGAAGCGGCGCCGCAGTCCGGTCCCACACGAGGGATCTAATGAGCTTCCAAGCACCTAAAGGTGTCAAAGAGTACGTTCCACCGCAAGCCTCGACGTTCTACGCGATTCGCGGAGCTTTCGCCGAGACGGCCAGGCGGGCCGGATACTCGTACCTGGAGACCGCGGTCTTCGAGGACACCCAGCTGTTCGCCCGTGGCGTCGGCGAGTCCACCGACGTCGTGAGCAAGGAGATGTACACCTTCACCGACCGCGGCGGCCGGTCGCTGACGCTGCGCCCGGAGTTCACCGCCGGCGTGCTGCGCGCGGTCCTGGAGTACGGCCTGCACCGCGGCCAGCTCCCGGTCAAGGTCTGGACCGACGGCCCGGTGTTCCGCGCGGAGGCGCCCCAGGAGGGCCGCTACCGGCAGTTCTACCAGCTCGACCTGGAGGCCATCGGCAGCGAGGATCCGGCCGTCGACGCCGAGACGATCGCGCTGGCCGCGCAGTGGTACGCCGCGCTCGGCCTCACCCAGGTGCGGCTGCTGCTCAACTCGCTCGGCTGCAAGGAGTGCCGGCCGATCTACCGGGCCCGGCTGCAGGAGTTCCTGCGCGCGCTCGACCTCGACGAGGCCACCAGGGCCCGCATCGAGATCAATCCGTTGCGCGTGCTCGACGACCGGCGCCCGGAGGTGCGCGCCCAGCTCGAAGGCGCGCCGCTCATCGGCGACCACCTCTGCGCCGACTGCAAGGCCTACCACGACCGGGTCAAGCAGCTCCTGGCCGACCTGGGCATCCCGTGGGAGGACGCGCCCAGGCTGGTGCGCGGGCTCGACTACTACACCCGCACCACCTTCGAGTTCGACCACCCGCTGCTGGGCGCGCAGTCCGGCATCGGCGGCGGCGGCCGCTACGACGGGCTCTCCGAGGCCATCGGCGGGCCGGCGCTGCCCGGCATCGGCTTCGGGCTCGGTCTCGATCGCACCGTCATCGCCCTGGAGCGGGAGGGCGTCGTGCTCGACACCCCGGCCCGCTGCGAGGTGTACGGTGTGGCGCTGGGCGACGAGGCGGCGCGGGCCATGTTCAAGCTCGTGAGCGAGCTGCGCGCGGCCGGTCTCGCCGCCGACATGTCCTTCGGCGGCAAGGGGCTCAAGGGCGCGATGAAGGGGGCCGATCGTTCCGGCGCCCGTTTCGCCCTGATCCTGGGCGAGCGTGACCTGGCGGCCAAGGCCGTGCAAGTGAAGGACCTGACCACCGCTGAGCAGACCGAGGTGCCCTTGGCCGAGGTCGTCGACGTTTTGAAAGGGAAACTGCAGTGATCCGCACGCACAAGGCCGGGTCGCTCCGCGAGGAGCACGCCGGGCAGCAGGTGACGCTCGCAGGATGGGTGGCCCGCCGCCGTGACCACGGCGGCGTGGTCTTCATCGACCTGCGCGACGCCTCCGGCTCGGCGCAGGTGGTCTTCCGCGAGGAGGACCACGCCCACGACCTGCGCGCCGAATACTGCGTGAAGGTCGTCGGCCAGGTCAGGGTCCGCCCCGAGGGCAACGAGAACCCCGACCTGCCCACCGGCGCGATCGAGGTCGTGGCCGAGCAGGTCGAGGTGCTGAGCGAGTCAGCGCCGCTGCCCTTCCCGATCGAGGGCAACGTGGGGGTCTCGGAGGAGGCCCGGCTCAAGTACCGCTACCTCGACATCCGCCGCCAGCAGGTGGCCAACGCCATGCGCACCCGCTCCAAGGCCACCTACCTCGCCAACGAGGTGATGCACGAGCTGGGCTTCGTCTACGTCGAGACGCCGACCCTGACCCGCTCCACGCCCGAGGGCGCGCGCGACTTCCTGGTCCCGGTGCGCCTGCAGCCCGGCAACTGGTACGCCCTGCCCCAGTCGCCCCAGCTGTTCAAGCAGCTCCTCCAGGTCGCCGGCCTCGAGCGCTACTACCAGCTCGCCAAGTGCTACCGCGACGAGGACCTGCGGGCCGACCGGCAGCCGGAGTTCACGCAGATCGACGTCGAGATGTCCTTCGTGGACCAGGAGGACGTCATCGAGGTCGGCGAGAAGCTGATCGGCCGGCTGTGGAAGGAGATCGCCGGCTACGACCTGCCGACGCCGCTGCCGCGCATGACGTACGCCGACGCGATGGCCCGCTACGGCTCCGACAAGCCCGACCTGCGCTTCGGCCAGGAGCTGGTCGAGATGACCGGCTACTTCGCCGGCACGCCCTTCCGCGTCTTCCAGGCCGAGTACGTCGGCGCCGTGGTCATGCCGGGCGGCGCCTCGCAGACGCGCAAGGAGCTCGACGGCTGGCAGGAGTGGGCGCGCAGCCGCGGCGCCAAGGGCCTGGCCTACGTGCTCGTCCAGGAGGACGGCACGCTGGGCGGCCCGGTCGCCAAGAACCTCACCGAGGAGGAGCTCTCCGGGCTCGCGGCCAAGGTCGGCGCCGAGCCGGGCGACGCGATCTTCTTCGCGGCCGGCCCGAAGCACTCCTCGCGCGACCTGCTCGGCGCGGCCCGCCTGGAGATCGGCCGCCGCTGCGGCCTGATCGACGAGTCGGCGTGGGCGTTCCTGTGGGTCGTCGACGCCCCCATGTTCGAGCCCGTGTACGACGAGGTGGGCCGCGAGATCGGCTGGACCGCCGTGCACCACCCGTTCACCGGGCCGAAGCCGGAGTGGGCCGACAACTTCCAGGACCACCCGGGCGAGGCGCTGGCCTACGCGTACGACATGGTCTGCAACGGCATGGAGATCGGCGGCGGCTCGATCCGTATCCACCGGGCCGAGATGCAGCAGCGCGTCTTCGACGTGCTGGGCATCTCCAAGGAGGAGGCGGAGAGCAAGTTCGGCTTCCTGCTGGAGGCGTTCAAGTACGGCCCCCCGCCGCACGGCGGCATCGCCTACGGCTGGGACCGCATCTGCATGCTGCTGTCCGGCGGCGACTCGATCCGTGACGTGATCGCGTTCCCGAAGACGGCCTCCGGCTTCGACCCGCTCACGGGCGCGCCCACGCCGATCACGAGCGAGCAGCGCAAGGAGGCGGGCGTCGACGCCAAGCCCAAGGCCGAGGTCTAGGCATGTGAGAACGGCGGGCACCGGAGCCGGTGCCCGCCGTTCTCGCTGTCGCCCTACTTGAAGGTGATGTTCTTGATGATCACCGGGTTCTTGGGCGCCGTGGTGCCGCCGTCGCCGGTGATGTCGGCATCGTTGAGGAGCAGGTCCTTGCCGCTGGTGGCCAGCCCCTGCAGCATGTCCATGCCCTCGCTGACCACGCCGATCACGTTGTAGCCCGAGCCGATCTGGTTGTTCTCGTCCGACAACGAGATGGCGAACTGGCTGTTGTTCTGGCCCATCGCGTCACCCGCCTGGGTCATGAACACCACGCCCTTCGACAGGGAGATGTCGGTGTTCTCGTCACCGTAGACGTATCCCGCGGTGCCCTGGCCGTCGGTCGGGTTCTTGCCGTCGGCCTTGGCCAGCGGGTCGCCGCACTGCAGCAGGTGCACGCCGGACACGTCGGGCGTGACCAGGCGGTGGCACTTCATGTTGTCGTAGAACTTCTTCTTCGCCAGGAAGCTGAGCGAGTTGATCGAGCATGGCGCGGCGTCCGTCATGAGATCGATGACGACGGTGCCGCGGTTGGTGACGATCGTCATCTTCTTCAGCTTCATGTTGGGCTTCTTGCCCGGCAGGCCGACGAACTTGTTCGGCACCCCCGTCTCCCGCTTGTAGGTGCAGGTGACCGGACCGGTCTTGGCCGATGGCGTGGCCGACGGCTCCGTGGAGGCGGAAGCGGAAGCGGAGGCGGAAGGGCTGCTCTCCGCCGAGGCCTTGCCGGGTTCCCTGTTGACCAGCGTGGTCGCGGCGAAGATGCCGCCCGCGACCACGACGACGGCCACGCCCGCGCCGATGAAGGTGTTCCGCCGTGACTTGGTGGTCTGGGCGGCGGCGCGCTTCGCCTGCCGTTCCTTGTGCTCCCGCGCCAGCTCGCTCTGGCGGTCTTCCTCGTTCTGGCGGTCGTCGCCGCTCACCGCTATGTCCTCTCATCTTTTGCCCGTGCATGACCAAACAACTCCGCGCATGCTACCGGCCTTCGATATGTGCCGGACGTAAGTGGTGAAAGCGGCAGAGGACGACATGTGAGGTCGCGAACCATATGGTGCTGAGATTCGTAGTTGAAATGAGAACTAAGGAGCACCCCATGTTCGACCAGATCCTCGGCCTGCCGGCGCATCCACTGATCATTCACTTCGCCGTCGTGCTGACCCCGCTGCTGGTGGCCGCGGCGGCCGTCTACGCGCTCGTCCCGCGCTGGCGTACATACGTGGCGTGGGCGGTGGTGCTGCTCTCCCTGGCCTCCCCGGTGGCGGTCTTCGCGGCCAAGGAGAGCGGCGAGAGCCTCAAGGCGGCCCGCTTCGCCACGGCGGACGGCGCGCTGGGGTCCCGCATCACCACGCACCAGAGCTTCGCCAACCCGCTGCTGCTGTCGGTGCTGGGGCTGGCCGTGGCCGCGCTGCTGCTCGTGTACGCCACCAGCCCGGCGCGCGACTCGGTCGGCCGCGACCGGTTCGGCCGGGCCACGACGCTGACCCTGTCAGCGCTGACGCTGGTGCTGGCCGCGGTGGCGGGCTACTACGTCTTCCGCGCAGGGGACTCGGGCGCGCGAGCGGTCTGGGGAGCGTAGTCAGCGCGTGTAATCTCATGATGTGGATAGCCTGTTCGATTCCGCGGCCGAAGAGGCCACCCCGCAGCCCCTCGCGGTGCGGATGCGACCGCGCACGCTCGACGAGGTGATCGGTCAGCGGCACCTGCTCGGCTCAGGCACCCCGCTGCGGCGCCTGGTCGAGAGCGAGGCTCCCATGTCGCTGTTCCTGTGGGGGCCGCCCGGCACCGGCAAGACCACGCTCGCCTACGTCGTCTCCAACGTCACCGAACGCCGCTTCGTCGAGGTCTCCGCCGTGTCGGCGGGCGTCAAGGACGTACGCGCCGCCATCGACAACGCGCGGCGCGAGCTCGGCATGAGCGGACGGCAGACGGTGCTGTTCGTGGACGAGGTGCACCGCTTCAACAAGGCGCAGCAGGACGCGCTGCTGCCCGCCGTCGAGAACCGCTGGGTCACCTTCATCGGCGCGACCACCGAAAACCCGTTCTTCTCGGTCATCTCACCGCTGCTGTCACGCTCGCTGCTGCTCACCCTGGAGTCCCTGACAGAGGACGACATCCGCGCCGTGCTGGAGCGGGCCGTCTCCGACCCGCGCGGCCTCGGCGGGCGCGCCACGCTCGCGCCCCAGGCCCTGGAGCATCTCGTACGCCTGGCGGGCGGCGACGCGCGCAGGTCGCTGACGTACCTGGAGGCGGCCGCGCTGCTGGCCGACGACATCACCGTCGAGGTGGTGGAGAAGGCCGTCGACAAGGCGGCCGTACGCTATGACCGGCAGGGCGACCAGCACTACGACGTGATCAGCGCGTTCATCAAGTCGATGCGCGGCTCCGACGCCGACGCGGCCCTCCACTACCTGGCCCGCATGATCGAGGCCGGGGAGGACCCCCGCTTCATCGCCCGCCGCATCGTCATCTTCGCCTCCGAGGACGTCGGCATGGCCGACCCCACCTGCCTGCAGACCGCCGTGGCCGCGGCCCAGGCGGTGCAGCTCATCGGGCTGCCGGAGGGGCAGATCAACCTGGCGCACGCGGTCATCCACTGCGCGATGGCCCCCAAGTCCAACGCCGTGGTCAAGGCCATCGGGGCGGCCATCGGCGACGTCCGCCGCGGCCTCATCGGCCAGGTCCCCGGCCACCTCCGCGACGCCCACTACCCGGGGGCGGCCAAGCTGGGGCACGGGGACGGCTACAAGTACCCGCACGACTTCGACCATGGGCTGGTGCGGCAGGAGTACGCGCCTGAGCAGGTGCGGGATCGCCGCTATTACGAGCCGACCCGCCATGGCGCCGAGGGCCCGGTCGCGGACCGCTGGGCCAAGATCCGCGACTTCCTCCGCGGCTCCTGACCCCCGTCCCGGCGGGGTGGCGGTGCGGTGGCGTTCGGCGCAACGTGTGTGGTGCGGTGGCGGGCGGCGAAAGCTCGTACGGTCGGTGGGGCGGGGCCGGTGGCCGGAGGGCTTTGGACGTCCTGGAATGTGGGGGCCGTTGGGGGAGGCGTGTGTGGCAGGGTGGGGGATGGCGTAGGTTTGGGGTGCGCGGGCGTTGGGACACGGCCCGGGCCGGGGACGGCTGGTGGCGCACGGGATCGGAGCGGCACGTGGGCGGTCGTGGAAGCGCCGGACGCCGACGCGGCAGCACGATCAAGGCCGGCGTCCTCACCAAGGTTGTCACTCGAACGCGATAAGGTCTTGCCGTTCCGGCCCAGCGTACGAGGGAGATGAGCGCATGCTTACCGCTGGAGAGGTCGCCGGCCTGATCGCGGCCACCGGCTGGATAGTCCTGGTCTGCGTGCTCGCCATGGTGCTCATCAAGCTGGCCAGGCTGCTCACCGAAACCACCAAGGCGGTCTCCGACCTGAACGACCGCCTGACGCCGCTGCTCGACGACATGAGCGTCACGGTCAACGAGACCAACCGGCAGCTGATCGCCGTCGAGGCCATCACCAAGGACGTCAAGCAGGTCAGCGGTCACGCGGCCAAGCTCAGCGCGGTGACGCAGACCATCTTCACCGGGCCGCTGATCAAGGTTTCCTCGCTCGCGTACGGCGTCCGCCGAGCCATCGAGGCACGCAGGCCCCGCAAGGCCGTCCCGAGGACGCGTCAGGGGCAGGCGCGATGATCAGACGGCTGTTCTACCTGTCGCTGGGCGCGTTCCTCACCTTCTGGGTGATGCGCAGGCTGCAGGCGCTCCACCCCGACCACGTCGCCCGCAGGACGGCCAACGGCGCCGCGGGGATGCTCCGGCAGGTGAGAGACTTTACTTCCGACGCGCTCGGCGAGGCCGCGGAGCGCGAAACCGAGTTGCGAGCCCGCTTCGGGCTCGGCAACGCTGAAGACAACAACTAACGCAAAGGATGGCCAACATGGAGTCGGCAGAGATCGCCCGCCGCTTCCTGCGCTTCTTCGAGGAGCGTGGGCACAAGGTAGTGCCCTCGGCCAGCCTGATCGCTGAGGACCCCACGCTTCTCCTGGTTAATGCCGGTATGGTGCCGTTCAAGCCGTACTTCCTGGGGCAGCGCAAGCCTCCGGCGTCCCGGCTGACCACCGCGCAGAAGTGCGTGCGCACCCCCGACATCGACGAGGTCGGCAAGACCACGCGGCACGCCACGTTCTTCCAGATGCTGGGCAACTTCTCCATCGGTGACTACTTCAAGGCCGAAGTGATCCCGTTCGCGTGGGAGCTGCTCACCCGTTCCGAGTCCGACGGCGGCTTCGGCTTCCCCGAGGACAAGCTGTGGGCGACCGTCTACCAGGACGACGACGAGGCCTACGACCTCTGGCGCAACCGCGTCGGCCTGCCCGAGCACCGCATCCAGCGGCGTGGCCTGGAGGACAACTACTGGCACATGGGCGTGCCCGGCCCCGGCGGCCCCTGCTCGGAGATCTACTACGACCGCGGCGCCGAATACGGCAAGGAGGGCGGCCCCGTCGCCGACGAGGACCGCTACCTCGAGGTGTGGAACCTCGTCTTCATGCAGTACCAGCTCAGCCAGGTCCGCACCAAGGTCGACTTCGACGTGGCGGGCGAGCTGCCGGCGAAGAACATCGACACCGGCATGGGCCTCGAGCGCATGGCCGCGATCCTGCAGGGCGTCGACAACATCTACGAGATCGACACCACGTACAAGATCCTCGACAAGGCGGCCGAGCTCACCAAGACCCGCTACGGGCGCGACCCGCGGGCCGACGTGAGCCTGCGCGTGATCGCCGACCACGTCCGCACCGGCACCATGCTGGTGGCCGACGGCGTGCTGCCCAGCAACGAGGGCCGGGGCTACGTGCTGCGCCGCATCCTGCGCAGGAGCGTACGCAACCTGCGCCTGCTCGGCTCCGGCGACGACCGCTACATGCACGAGCTGACCGACGTCGCCATCAACGTCATGGGCGAGCAGTACGCCGAGCTCAAGGCCGACGCGCCGCAGATCCACGCGGTCATCGACGCCGAGGAGGCGTCGTTCCTGGGCACGCTGCGCACCGGCACCGCGATCTTCGACGTGGCCGTCGAGGAGACCAAGCGCAAGTCCGGCACCACGCTCTCCGGTGACCAGGCGTTCCAGCTCCACGACACCTACGGCTTCCCGATCGACCTGACGCTGGAGATGGCGTCCGAGCACGGGCTCAAGGTCGACGAGGAGGGCTTCCGCCGGCTCATGAAGGAGCAGCGGGAGCGGGCCAAGGCCGACGCCGCGGCGAAGAAGACCGGCAACGCCGACATCTCCGTCTTCGGGCAGCTGCTGGAGAAGGCGGGCAAGGTCGAGTTCCTCGGCTACGACCAGACCGAGGCCGACACCAGCGTGGTCGGCATCCTCGTCGACGGCGTGCCCGTCCCGGCGGCCGGTGCGGGCGCGACCGTGGAGGTCGTGCTCGGGCGCACCCCGTTCTACGCCGAGGGCGGCGGCCAGCTCGCCGACCAGGGCGTGATCCGCACCAGCGGCGCCGAGGTCGAGATCGTCGACGTGCAGACGCCGCTCGCGGGCCTGGTCGTGCACCGGGGCAAGATCCGCAGTGGTGAGCTCAAGGTCGGCGACGACGCGCAGGCGGAGATCGACCTCGAGCGCCGCCGCGCGATCTCGCGCAGCCACAGCGCCACCCACCTCGTCCACCGCGGCTTCAAGAACGCGCTCGGCGAGACGGCGGCCCAGGCCGGCTCGGAGAACTCGCCCGGCCGCTTCCGCTTCGACTTCACCGCGGCGGGCGCGGTCCCGGCCAGCGTGCTGCGCGACGTCGAGGACGAGGTCAACGCCGTGCTCATCAACGACCTCAAGGTCAACGCCTTCTACACCTCGCAGGCGGAGGCCAGGGCGATGGGCGCGCTGGCGATGTTCGGCGAGAAGTACGGTGACGAGGTCCGCGTCGTCGAGATCGGCGACTACTCGCGCGAGCTGTGCGGTGGCACCCACGTCCACAGCTCGGGCCAGCTCGGTCTGGTCAAGGTGCTGGGCGAGCAGTCGGTCGGCGCGGGCGTGCGCCGCGTCGAGGCGCTCGTCGGCATCGACGCCTTCCGCTTCCTGGCCCGCGAGAGCGTGCTGGTCGCGCAGCTCACCGAGCAGCTCAAGGCGCGCCGCGAGGAGCTGCCCGAGCGCATCGACGGCATCGTCACCCGGCTGCGCACGGCGGAGAAGGAGCTGGAGAAGATCCGCTCCGCCCAGGTGCTCCAGGTGGCCGGTGATCTCGCCGCCAAGGCGGGCGACCTGCGTGGAGTCTCCGTTGTGACACACCGCGCGCCTGATGGCACCGGTGCGGATGATCTGCGTAAGCTCGCGCTGGATGTGCGTGGCAGGTTCCCGGCGGACCGGCCGGCGGTCATCGTGATCGCCGGCGTCCCCTCCGACCGACCTGTGGTGGTTGCTGCGGTCAACGAGGCGGGGCGCGAGCGCGGGCTCAAGGCCGGGAAGCTGGTCGGCGTCGCCGCCAAGGCTCTTGGGGGTGGCGGTGGCGGCAAGGACGACGTCGCGCAGGGCGGCGGCACACGGCCGGACGCGATCGGCGACGCGCTGCAGCAGGTCGAGCAGGCTGTCGCGGATCAGCTCGGCTGATATGAGGTTCGGCACGCGGATCGGCGTGGACGTCGGATCCGTACGTATCGGCGTGGCCCGCAGTGACCCTTCCGGGTTTCTGGCCACGCCGGTCGAGACCGTCAGGCGAGGCAAGGGCGACCTCGACCGCATCGCCGCGATCGTCGCGGAGCACGAGGCGATCGAGGTGATCGTGGGGCTGCCCACCTCGCTGTCCGGACGCGAGGGGCAGGCGGCGGGGCTGGCCCGCCAGTTCGCCGCCGATCTCGCGGTCCGGCTCGCGCCGACGCCCGTGCGGCTGTTCGACGAGCGGCTGACCACGGTTGCCGCCACGCATGGGCTGCGTGCCAGCGGCATGAAAGCCAAGAAGCAGCGCGGTGTCGTGGATCAGGCCGCGGCCGTCGTGCTGCTGCAGGACGCGCTCGACTCCGAACGCGCCACCGAAAGACCCCCAGGCAGGCCCGTCGCACCGCCCCCAGCGGCCGACGGACCTGCCTCATGAGCGCGCGCGACCCCCGTGTCGCGCGC